>JARFRL010000376.1 GCA_029287275.1 Pontiella desulfatans | reverse complement strand
ACGAACGACACCGCGTCCGCGACGCCCAAATCCGCGGCCAGTTTTTTAAGTCCGTCCTCGTGGCCGCCGTCATCCCACCCGGCGATCACCAGTTCCCAATCGGCCAGCCGCGCGTGGGCCCAGCCCTTGAGGAGCTCGTCGATGCCTTTCTTCGGGTGAATCCTCCCGAGGAACAGCAGTCGCTTCCGGTCGGCGGGAACCCGCGGAGCGCCCACCTCGGGGAGTTCAATGCCGTTGGGAATCACGGCCACGGGGGTTTTCAGGCCATAGGCCCGGATCGAGTCGGCCTCCGAATCGCACAGCGCGTGAAGGCAGGAGGCGCGCCGCAACGACTCGTTCGCGAACAAGGCGCCGATCAGCTTTTTTTTCCACGCGGAGTTTTTGACCGCCCAGGGATCGAGCATGCCATGCGGCGAGATCACGACCGGCTTGCCGGTTTTGCTCCGCGCTTGACGCGCGGCCCATTGAGCATCGCGCCAAATCCCGTGCACGTGCAGCAAGTCGGAGCTGGTTTCGCGGAGCAGTTTTCTGATCGCGAACGAAGACAACAACGGACCACGCGCTTTATAAAGCTCGACCGGGATGGGCGCCCACGCCGGAAGATCCGCGCTCGTGAATTCGTCGATGTGACTGAGCAGGCGCACCGCGACCCCTTGCCCGTGCAAGGCTTGATTCAGCCCCAGTACGGCGCCAAACAATCCGCCCTCGGCTCTCGACGCGCCGGAGAGAACGTCAACTTGCATGGACGCCCCACTTCTCCAACGCGTTCACCAAGCGCTCCGCGTTCGCGGTCGGCGTCAACTTCTCCTCGAAAATCCGAGCGGAATGGTCGCCCGCCTCTTTCAGCGCCGCTTGATTCGACGCCAGGCGCTCCATCGCGTCCGCGAGCTCTTTCACGGAACCGGCCTTGACCACGCGCCCATTCTTTTCCGGCTCGATCGCGTGCCAAGCGGCGCCACAAAGATCCGTGCCGATCAGAGGAAGTCCCACGGACGCGGCTTCGTTGAGAACGGCGCCCCACCCATCGAACCGCGACGCCAACACGAACACGTCCGCCGCGGCGAATACTTCCGCGATCCGCTCGCTTGGCCAAGCGCCGAGGAAAAGGACGCGGTCGGCCACGCCCAGGACTTTCGCCAATCGTTGGTATTCTCCCCCCATTTTATCCAGTCCGCAAAACACCAGTTTCCACTCCGGCGCGTTCAGACGGGCGAACGCCCGGATCAACACGTCGATCCCTTTTCGCGGGCACAAGGCCCCGACCGAAAGGAAGACGCGGCCGCCCTCGGCGAACGACGTGATTTTCTCGCACGGCTTGGCGGAACCCAACGCCGGAGGGGCGTAATAAAGCGCTTCAATCCTCGCGGCGGGAACCCCCATCCACCGAAACGCGCGCCGCGCGAGCTCGCCTTGAGCCAACACGCCAACGGCGCTGGCGCGCATCCGCGCGCCCTCGCCGCGTTTGAGCAGAAGCATCAAGGGATTCAGCCAACGGAACAGGCGCGCGCGAAACCCTACCGCCGCGGCCAATCGTATGCCGGGCGCTTCCGACCAATGGCACCAGCGAACGTTCTTTTGAACGAAATGATTCACGAGCTCGGGATGAAACACGCGGCTGATCAAATGCACGCGCTCGGCGGCCGCGGGAACGCCCGCGAGCAAGGCCGAGGGCGTGGCGTTCGGTTCGCAAAAGGTCTCGTAGGGTCGGGTTTCGTGCTCGTCCGCCCAGCCCTCCGCCGCCCGATCGCCGCACGGCGCGTGAAAATAGCGCACCTGCAGATCCACGTCGGCGCGTTCGTCCAACGCTTGAAAAAACGTGGATTGATGATGGGATGGAAAGTTCATCCACACGCAGATCATATATTTTTTATCGCTCGTCATGCTCATTCCAGCGCGCCACCTAGCGCGGTTCAATCCGCTCGCGGGTCCAGGCGACGGGCATGGGGGTTTTGCGCAACTTGAGCGTCGCGAGATAGACCGCGCGCCGCACCGGCTTTCTGGAACACCCCTTGCCGAAAAGGCTCGCCACCATCCCTCCGTATCCCGCGGCCAGTCCCGTTAAATTCCCCTTGAAGCGGCGCAGCTTGACCGCGTGCGTCAGGCCGCGAACCGTGGTCGCCAACAAATTGGGCAGCAGGAATGAAAGCGGCGCGTTTTTCCAAATGTATAGAATGGAATTTCTGCGGCCGAGATAGTCCCAACGCTGGAAATTCCGCGTGGGCGATTCGTAGTGCATCATGGGATCGGACACCCGGGCGATCTGCACGATTTTCCCCTGGTTCAGCATGCGAATGGACAAATCATCCTCTTCCACCTGATGGTGAAAGAACTCCTCGTAGCCGCCCAACGACAAAAACAAATCGCGGCGGATCGCGCTGGCGCAGCCGATGTAACTCGCGACGGCGTGTTCCCCCTCGCTTGTTTCCGTGGCGGACTGGCGCAACTCGCCATCCTGATAATAGGGAATCGCGAGCGCCCCGACATAGGGCTTCTCGAACTCGCGCGTCACTTCGCTCACCGTGTCCGGTCCCGGAAATTCGGTGTCGTCATCAATCAGGAACAGCACGTCCCCTTGAGCCAGACGCGCGCCCCGGTTGCGATTTTTGATGGAGCCCTGGTTCGTCTCGCTTTCGATCAACCGCACGCGGTCGCCATATCTTCGCCGAACCATTTCCACCGTGTCGTCGGGAGAGGCGTCGTCGATCACGATGATCTCCAGATCCGGCGCGGTTTGGTTCATCAACGAATCCAGACACCGCTTCAGGTCGGAGGAACGATTATACGTCGCGATAACAATCGAAGGTTTCATGGCGCTCCATCAACCGGCCGCGCGAGCGGCATCGGCCTCCAACAACGCGGCCGTCAAACGCTGGCGCCACGCGGCGCCGGAATAGAAAGGGACTTGCTTCAAACATTCCGCGGCGCACCGCTCGCGCAGCGCGCGGTCGGTCGTCAACCGCTCAATCGCGGCGGTCAGCGCGTCGGGGTCGCCAACGGGCACGATCAACCCCTCGCGCCCATCGACGACGGGACTCCCCGCCTCTTTGGTGACGATGACGGGGCAGCCCGCGCCGATCGCCTCGGCGACGACGCCGGCGAAACCTTCCGACAACGCGGGCAAGACGAACACGTCGGCCGAAAGGAACTCTTCCCGCAAGCTCGCGCGGTCGAGCTGGCCCAGGAAGTTCAGGTCCGCGCAGAGCGGGTGGCGCGCGACCTGTTCAGGCATGAAGCCCGCCACCCGCGCGTCGATGTTGGGATGGGTCCGTTTGAGATTGGTCGCGGCGCTCGCCAAATGGCGCAGCCCTTTTCGCAACGGGTCGCGGCCGGCGAATAAAACCCTTCCCGGCGTGGGCTGGTTCGTCCGCCCCTCGAAATCCATGGTGCATCCGTATGGAACCACTTTGATTTTTGGCGCCGCGGCGGGCGTCCGCTCTCGTACGCCATCGGCCACCCATTCGGACGGACAGAGCAGCACGTCGCCCAACTCCGCGGTTTCGTCCCAGAGTTCATTCAGCACGCGTTCGGCTTTCGGGTCGGCGCGATCGCCCCAGTCGGGAAAGCGTTCGATTTCTTCCGCCATGACGCGTTCGGTCAGGGGGCTGACGTATACGTCGACCACGCTGAGCGCCCCGCGGGACTTGGCGTAGCGGATGAAATCCAGATTTTCATGAAACATGGAATAGACCATGTTCGCGTCGCGCGTTCCCCAGCGCTTCATTTTTCCCGACAACAACTGGTGCCGGCGGCGAAACACCTCGATAGGGGGGATGGATGGCCGCGCCAATCGAATTATTTTTTCGTACAACCCGGGCAGGTCGGACGAGCGAATTTTTTGGGCAGGGACGCCTTTAACATCCCATCGATCAAGGGCTCCGAACTTGGGCGTTAGTCCCCCCAAACGCCTCATGCACCGCCCGAGCGGGCTCCGCGCCGACGAATCCGTGTAGAAGGCGGCCAGCAGGCCCTCTTCCTCGAGCATTCGCGGAATGGAATATCGATGCCTGGATCCATGCTGACAGACTATGACTTGTGGTGATTTCATGAGATTCTCAACGCGCGGCACGACTCAGTCCGCGTCTTCTTCCGGTAGAAATTCACTCGCGGGCGCGCGGGCCAATCGGATCGTCTCGCGAGCGTACTCGTACCAGCCCTTCCAGTATTTTCCGTTGAGCAGGTGCCGCGGCAACCGCAGGCCTTCCCACAGGAATCGGCCGATCAGACAGCGCGTCAGCGAGCGGTGCTCCGCGTCGTCGAGACCCCCGATCTTCAAAACCTTGAACTGTCCATACAGTTGGCCCGTGGCGAAGAAGAACGGCTGGTCGCGCATCATCTTGAAAGACAGACTGTCCTCCCACTCGCCCATCCAGCAGAGGGGATATTGAACGAACGCGATGTTCTTTCGCAGCCGCGCCATTAATAAAAAGTCATAGTCGAAAAGCCGGGTGCGTTCGTCGTACCCTCCAAGATCGGTGAACAGCTTCCGCGTGAACAAGCAACACCCCGGCAACGACACCTGCTCATCGCCCCAGAAGTCTTTTCCATATCCGGGCGACTGCGTGTCGATCTCCAGGTTTTCCGGAAGCGGATCGTTCAACTCCTTGGGCGATTGGCCAATCACGAAGAAGAGCTTGTCCACGACCACGTAGGTGTCGTCGTTCACGAGGGGCACGGTCACGCGCAAACAATCCGGGTGCAACAGGTCGTCGTCGCAATGCACCTTGATGATGTCGTGACGACAGCGTTGCAAACACATGTTCGAATTGCCCACCTGCCCGAGGTTTTCCTCGTTTCGAACGACTCGCAAGCGCGGATCGTCGATGGACGCGAGCGCTTTTTCCGCGGGATATGGGCCGGCGTTGTCCGACACGACCACTTCGAAGTCCGGGTAGTTCTGCGCCAACGCGTTCTCGCAAGTCGCCTTCAGCACCTCGCCTCGCTCGGGCGAGCCGAGATAGGTGGTTATGAATATCGACACCGGAGGCGGGCGCTCCGCGTTCCGATCGGTTTGTTTTGACGTACTTGCTTTTTCGTTATTCATAAATTACCTCCGCGAGCGAGTCCCCTTGCTCCTCGTGGGCTCGAAGTCTTGCCCAGATGAAAGCCGGAAACCCTAATCCGAAAAAATAAACCCAACTTGAAAATAGAATGCGATGCGTGGTGTGCGTCACGGCGAGCATGGCGGCCCCGAGCAAGTAGACGTACATGATCCTCGCCAAGAGCCCGCCGCGCTCCGCGTGACGATACAGCACGCCCATGATGTAGCCGATGGCGAGGAACTTAATGAAACCAAACCAGCCAAAGGAGCCGAACGCGTCGCGATAGCCCGTTGACGTGCTGCCGCGCATGTAGTTGAAGCCATACTCGCGCTGGGCGGTCTCGTTGGCGTCGAGTAGCGGTATCATCAGCGACTCTTTCAGTCCGCGGCCGACGATCTGCGCGGGCACGTAGTTGAAAACCAATTTGTTCCAGTGAAACAATCCCAAGTCGTAGCGCCCCATATCTTGATAGATGTATCGATAGTAAATATAGTTCTTAAACTCCGATCCGGAGTCGCTCATCATTTCCCGCGACGTCTCCACGTAATCCGCGCTGACGATGTCGGAGACTCGCTCGGAGAAGGTTTTGTCGCCATAGAACAGCAACGCGCGATAGGTGCCGATGGCGTTGATTAAAATCAGCCCGAAAGCCAAGCCGCACGCGATCACCCACCGGGGCACCGCCTTGCCTCTACCCAGCCAGAGGCCAACCAACGCGTACGCGAGCAGATCCATCATGGCCTCGCGACGGCCCTCGAGCACCGCGGTTCTGAACAGGACGTAAAAACTTGGAACGATGAACACCAGCAGCTTCGGAACCCAAATCCGCGGCTGGCATAAATACAGCATCCACAAGCCGATGAAGCCAAACCTGAAAACGCTGGATAGAAACAGGTACTTCACCGTTACCCCGCTCCACTGCGTCTCCATGATGAGTTCCATGGGCAACGACCAAAGCTTCCATTGAAAATAAAACCCGAATAGACAAAGCGCGGAACAAGCCCAGTAGAGTCGGTCCAGATCGAAACGCCAGTCCAACCATGACGAGCCGACGTCTTCCCGCCCATGCGCCCAGGCGTAGCCCCCCCATGTCGCGAGCGCGCAGCTGGAGGCGAAAAACATTCCATCCGCGTAGGCGTAATCAGGGAACTCCGTCAGATTCAAATAGCCCCCGACCGCCTGGGGAAAAAACCAGCCCAACGCGAGAACACTTATCCAAAAAGGGAAGTGGTAGAACAGCGTGGGCGAACGAAGGTACCACAGGACTATCGCGAAGTTCATGACGCCGAACAGTATGAGAGAACACAAAGCCATTTAAACAAACCCGTCAGGCTCCCCCTTTATTACCCGACACTATTTCCCTCGCGGCGGGCTTTAAATGGTGCTCATACAGGTTGAACACCGCGCCGCCCACGGCGCCGCGCGCGCGTTCGAGCGGATCGCCCGCGTCCCACTTCATGTAGGCGGGAACCACTCTCGTCTCCAAAAAGTCCAGCCACCGGCGAGCCGTGTTTTCGGCCGTGTAGGCCTCCACCGCCTTTTTCCCGTTATTCACGATCCGCGCGTACAAATCCGAGTCGTCTCGCAACGCGGACACCGCGGTAATCAGTTCCGAGGAGGAAGAGACGCGCAGATAATTCTCGCCGGGACGACCGACCTGAGAGAACGCGGAATCATATCCACCAATGAATGGAATGCCCGCCAACCAAGCGTTGAACAGTTTGGTCGCGGGCTTGTCGTTGTACTTCTTCCGCGTCAGGGAGCGGATGCCCAACAACACGTCCACCTCGCGCATGTTTTGCCATTGGCCAACCCCTCTAAAGACGAATTCAAGTCCCATCGCCTTCATCCCCTCTTCAAGCTCGTTCGCGCAAATGGAATTCTCGACCCGCCCGGAAACGCAAACGTTCCTGACCCCGTCCCGACGCGCGTCCCTTGGAATCAGGCCGGGTTGCGGAAACAAGGGCATGAACACCTTTCGGCCTCTCGCCGTTCGCGTGTTTTGCACCACTTCGAAATGCCCGTACCCGAAGGGTCTGTAGTCCGCTCGTATGCCTACGATGTAACTTCGCTTGAAATCCACGGACGTCAACAAACCGCGCGCCACTTGGCCATGAACGATATTAATGGCGCCCTCCACCGGCTCATAGCCGAACGTGGCGCGCGCGCCCAATCGCTTCATCCAATGATAGATCGCCCAGACCCACGTGTGCCTGGTGCAGGCGATGACGCCATCCTCCCAGGCCATCGAGCGCAACTCATCCAGCGAGTCGCCCGTCGCGGCGTTCCCTATGCAGTGATATTCTATTTCTTTCATTATTTTCACCATCCGCGGATCAAGTTCAGCCCACGTATCGACGCGGTCGCCCTGGAAGCATGCTTAACAAGGTCGCCTTTTCACTCTTCGAAACAACCACAAACCAAAACACCAGTCCACACACAACTGAAATAAGCGCGCCCTCCAGCAACAACCCCATGATTTCATGCCGCGCGTGACCCAACCAGCGAGCCAGCGGCACCAACGAGATCGCGTACGCGAGGGCGTACACCGAAACGCTCGCGAAAACGGGCTTGAGGAAACTAAACGCCGGAAGTCCAAGAATGCGGGCTCCATAGATCGGCGTGAACAACGCGTTTTTCGCGGTCAGAACCAGCGCGGTGACCAGCGCCACTCCCCACGCGCCCAGAGCGAGCTCGACGCCCAGATAGTAGGAGGCGGCGAGGTTGAACACCCCGAGACAGAACGAGACGACCGCGGGAACGCGCACGCGATTGCTCGCTTTGTTCAACGTGAAAAACGGATTGATGGCCATGTTCACGGGAAGATGGACCACGCACAGGATCAAGAGCGGCGCGAGTGGAGCGAATTCCGGCCCCAGCCACTTTCCGAGAATATCACCGCCGCGAAAGCAGAGCAACGCCGCGGGAATCGTTAGGCCGAACGCGAGCATTTTAATCGTGAAGGCGAGCAACCGCTTCAGATTCACCAGATCGTCCTTCGCCCAGCAATCCATGATGGTCGGCGCGAACTGGGCGCCGATCTGGACCGAGAGTTGGCGCACGAAATTGGATACCACCAGTATCGCGGCGTATTGGCCCGCGATGACCGGGGAGATGAATCGATTAATGATCCAGATGTCGCTTTTTTCATACAAGAGCGAACCGGTTCGGTTTATGAGCCCCCAAAACGACATGCGAAAGACGGGGTTGAGCAACTTCACGTCGACCGCCTTGAAAGAGATGGAGAGCTCCGGCGTCAGCACGCGCCAATAATACACCGACACGAACAAGGACATCACCTGAAGACAGAAATCCACGTAACCGATATATCGAAGTTTTGGCCCGAAGAAACTGAACAGCGCGAGGATCGACACCAACCGAAGCAGCAGCGACACGATCGAAATGGTGCTGCCCACGTCCAATCGATTCGCGGAGAAAATGGAGATCCCAAACACCGCGCCCAAAAGCGAGACCAGAAAGCTCGCCGCGCTGAACCCAAACAGCAACATCGCGTCCAGCCTCAAATCCGGAGGAATGCTGAAGAGCCGGTCCGCGTGGATTATGGCCAATGAGAACAGCGGGATTTGAATGGCGATCAGAATAAGGTATAGAAACAACGATGAGTTGAAAACCCGATTCGGATCGCCCCCTCCGCGTTGAATTTCAATGGTCAGGAAGCGGTTGACGGACGTGGAAATCTCCGAGGTCAGGATGCTCACGTATTGCGTGAACATCGCCGCGAGCGGAACTAAACCATACGCGGCGGGACCAAGGTAACCCACGAGATAGGGCGTCAACCAAATCGCCGACAAGGCGTACGCCAAAAACGACAAAAACGCCATGATAGCGTTTTTGGGGATTTGCTTCTTGAACCTTGAAGTGACGCCCGATTGCATTGCTAAATAAACTCTATGATTGTTTCCCTGGGGAGGGGTATGGGGTATCGGCGCGCTACCGCCATTGGTCGCTCAGTCGGGAAACGAACCCACTCAGTCTGCTCTGGTTGCCCCGCGACGCCCGCGCCGAGGTTCTCAACCCTATTTGTAGGCTTTGTAACCACCGTAACCATATGAAAAACCATAGCCTTCGGCCCCGCCAAACATACCGGCGAGCGAATGGGAAACGTCATTGGCGATCCAGCCAAAGATCGGCGCGTCGATTTCCTCGAATCGAGTCACCGCGAACTTGATCGCCCGCCGCTTGGTTTTCCCAATCCGCGCCACCATGATCACGCCGTCGACCAGGTTCGCCAAAACCTGCGCGTCGCCAACGGGACCAATGGGCGGCGTGTCGATCAGAACGCGATCATAGTGCTCGCGGGCCCAGGTCAGCAACTCGGCGACTTGGCCCCGACCGAGCAGCTCGGCGGGATTGATCTGCCCATGTGGACGACTCGTAATGACGTCCAGGTTCTCGATGATCGAAGCGGATATCAATTGATCGCAGCCGCGGTCACCGGGTTCGTTCAGCCAGTCCAGAAGAGACGGACGGTCTTCCCCCACCTGAAACACATTTCCGAGCTGGGGACGGCGCAGATCGCCGTCTATCAAAAGCGTTTTGGAACCATTCAGCGCGAAGCTTATCGCCAGATTGCAGGCCGATATCGTTTTACCTTCGCCCGGACCCACGCTGCAGATCAACATGGCGCGCGTCTGCTCGCGATATTTCTTCGACGTGAGCACCGAGTTGATTCCCGCGAACACCTCAACCATGGGGCTGAATTTATCCCTCAATCCAATCGTCGCCAACTGGCCGCGCGAATCGACCTTCTTTTGGGTGGGTATCGAGGCCATGACGTTTAGATTAAGGGCCTTGAGATCCGCGACCGTTCCAATTTTATCGGTCCAGAAGGCCATCACGATGGTTAGCAAACTGCCGAAGACGAACCCCAGCGCGGCGCCCATGACGGCCAGCCGCGGCTTGCGCGGGCTCACGGGCACGCGCGGAACGGACGCGCTTCGAATCACTTTCGTGAACGCCATGTTTTCATCCGCGGAAAGCCGCGCCTCCTCCATGCGCCGCAGAATCGCTTGCAAGGAATCCGACGTCGCGTCGCGGTCGCGTTCCAATCGTTGTAATTGCCTCAGTCCCGCCGCGATCTCTTTTTCCAGCAGGACCGCCTCCGCCTTCATGCTTACGACGCGCGATTCCGTCTGCTCGATTTGTGTTCGCAATAATTGGATCTCGTTTTGAACCGCCTTTTCCGACATCTCAATGAATTGATTCAAACGCTCCTGGGCTCTCGCTTCGATTTCCGCGGCCTTTTTATATTCCGGGTGGATCGGCTTGTAGCGGTCCGCGACTCTCAGCAGCTCGTCGTTCGCCAATCTCCACGAGCGAATAAGCTCATCCAACTCTTTTTCCTTGGGCAATCCTGATGGAAGCATTTCAAGATTTGGATCGTTGTCCCGAAGGTTGGAGACGAAGTCAAAAATACTCGTCCGCTCATTGAGCTGACTGACCGACGCTTCTTTCTCTTCCGAGACCGTAACGAGCGCCTGACCGAGTTCCGCCTTTCGCTGCTCCAAGGAATCGATTTGAATCTCGTCGCGCAGATTCGCCAACGACAGCTCTAAATCCTCTAAATTTTCGCGTTGCTCCTTCGCTTGCGATACAAGCCATTTCACGGCCTCATCCGACTGCGCTTGGTTCTCCCGCATCATCAACTGGCCCGCGCAACGCGTCAGCACGTTGACCAGTTGAGCCGCGAACTCGGGGTCCGACGCGCTATAGCTCACGTAGACGATGTTCGCGGTCGGATCCTTGTACCAATTAACGTCGCGCACCCACCTCGACAAACTGTAGCGACTGATCGGCAGCCCGTCGCTCGTCTTCGTCTGCTCCGGATAGAGCTCCATGTATTCCTTGGCCGCCAGAGTTTCCATCGCGGGGGACCTGAACTTCGCGAAACGCGTGTTGAAAATGATATCCGTGTCGCGAGGAGCGTTCGGGTCTTCATATACGGCGTCGCTGTTGATGACTTTGGGACGACGCACGTTCATTTCAATTTCGGCGGTCACTTTGTAAATCGGAGTCGCCACCTGCGCGTAAAAAATACCCCCTACCGCTCCGAGAATCGCGAGAAGGACAACCATTGGCCAACGGTTAATGACGATTCGGAGCATTGTTTTGCCGCCGGGCTCGGATCCGGAACCGCCACCCTTGCCCGTCCCGTAAGCATGAAAAGAATGCCCGCCGCCATACGCGTTATTGGGAACCCCCTTGTTTTGGGGGAGTGAATCCAAGGAAATCAGCCCATCGGTATGCTGGCCGCCATTATTCGCTTCGTGTTTTCGTTGATCATCCATCTGTTAAAATCCCCTCGAGGGAATGCTTACTGGAGCAAATTCCGTACCACTAACTTGACGGAAAGTTTTTACGGTTCGGGGACCTAAAGTCAACCATTGGGAGGGAGCTTCGTCTCGGCTTATTAAAAAGAAAGGCCTCATAAATGAGGCCTTATAAAGCGTAACCGAAACCGGCTATTTAATGATCAACGCCAAAAACGCGTCAAATCCGTCCACCGCTCTCTTTTTGAAGGATTCCCTGAACGCCTCTCGCTTGGCGGTTCGGCGTTCATGAACCTCAACCATGCGATTCCAGAAGCTGACGTTCAAGGCGGTGTATTTTTCCTGAACGCTCGATTTGATATCCACGGCATGCGCCTTGACGTAGTCACCGAGGCCAAGGCCCAAATCTTCTTCCATGATCTCGCCCTGAACTTGGGCCTCGAAAACATCACAAGCGCGAACGCGACGGACTGGCATGAGCGAGCTGCCCAGCTGCTTGCGTCGACGAATGGTCCGAGTAAGAAATAAACTGATCGTGCTGAGGCTCATCAAACTGATGGTACCTGGCTCTGGAATCGCGACGATTCGCATGCCGATCTCGGCATATTCTCCATCCGGAATTGCTGTGCGAAGGTTGGAGGACCTGAGATAGGTGGTATCGACATCATTATATGCTCCACCGCGCAACGTTCCTTCTTCTTCCAGCCATTCATAAACGTTGCCCATCATGTCTTTCGTGTCGTTTTGCTCAATCTGGGGACCGCTACCAATCGCCCAAGGCGAACCGGCGGACGCAAAGCGGGATTCCGAGGTGGATGGCGCCCCATCGGTTCCATTGGCGTACCTGGAATACTGATCAGCTCCCTTGTAATACGCCGCCTTGTACCACTCGTCCTCGGTCGGCAAAACATACACGGTGCTGTAAACGGAAACGAGCGCGGCCATATTGATGTCACTCTCGTCGTGGGAGGTAACCCCGGTGATGGCGCCGCCGGTAATGGTGTACGCGCCGAGACTGATGTCTCCAGTGGTCAGCCAGTTGCAATACTGGGCGGCCTGGACGCGGGTGATTCCCGTAATTGGATCGGAAGCGCTGGTCCAAGGAGTGGTTCCGCCAGTCAGCGGACTCGCGTTGAATTCTCCATAGGAAACCTCGGTTGTCCCGATGCTGTAGGTGTAGGCCACGCTTCCTCGCCCGAGACTACCCGGCTCATTTAAAGTGTCGGCCGCGTTACCGGCATCACCGATTTCCACGAACGCTCCGAAAGCCGGGGCCAACGCCAGCGCGAATACCGCCACCAAGCTATAAAAATGCATCAATTTCATGGACCAACTCCCTCGTAGTTTATTTTTCCGTTGCAACGTTTGTCATGTAAAACCTTTTTCCATGGCATTGCGATGAAAATTTCAAGCAAAGTTCTTTCAGCACGCGCGGACTTACGCCTCGCATTCGCCTTTGTTTTTTCGGTTTTTCCCCGAATTAGACCGCTTGGGAAACAACGGGAGCGCGGCCAGAAGAATCACCCAGAGATACAACACGGCCGGGCAGCGAAAAGGCAAATCAATCAGGCTGTGAAGGGCGATCACGCCGATCCCAACCCCAATCCACAAGCTGATGGCCGAGTTTTTCGCCTTTTTAACCGCGGGCGTCACCAATTGAACCAACACCCAGACTAGCGCGATGGTCCCCACCAACCCAAACTCGGAAAGAAACTGTATCGGATCGCAATGAACGTTTGTCAGACCGGCCGCGGTCCAAAGCGCCGGGTCGTCCACATGAACATGCAAGCTCGCCAACCAGCGGTAGCCCCAACCTCCCGAGCCGAACAACGGGCTGTCGCCAAAGATGGCCAGGGCCAAAGGCATTTGAATGACCCGGTCGCCAAGGTCGTTCGCGACGGAGCTTTCGCCAAACACGGATTTTCCCCCGACCTCCTCGGCGAGCGAGCCTCCACCAGCCCCGAGAAAGAGAACCACGCCCAGCATCGCCACGATAACAATCGCGACCGCTACGTTCGCCGTGCCCGTGCCGCTAACTTTTCGAAGCACGCGCTTCGCGACCATCGAAAGAGCGACGAACAGAATCGACAGCGCGATCACCGCGCCAAACCGACTCAGCGTCAACAAGGCGGCCACCACGCATAGCAACAGGATGCCCGCCCAAACCACGGCCTGCATGGGGGGCTTGTGCTTTTCGAAATTGTCTTTGAGCAGCGCCAACGCGATGAAGGCGTTCAGGTAAAACCATTCCGCGGCGTGATTGACGTAGTCGAACGTGGCGAAGAACAATCTGCTTGGAGCGCGCCAGATCCCCAGCACGAGGTCGGAATCCGCTAAATATTGGATCAGCCCGACGAACGCCAGCAACGCCGCGTTCCACATCAGCAGGTGCAATAAAAATTTAATATGACGCCACTCGAAAAGATGCCGAACAATCAGCGCGCCAACCAGAGCGGGAAAAAACCAGACGAGCATTTCCCGCGCTCCCCCCGGCTCGACCGACCACGGAAATAGACGCGGTGAAATCCTCGTCATCTCGCTCAGGCCCGCGTCGTTGGAGACGACCGAATAGTTGGAGTTGAGTGATTGAACCACGATCACCAATAAAAGCAGCGATCCGAAACGGAACACGGGATCGGCCTTGATCAAGCGTTCGATGCGAGCCCGCTCATCGGAGGCCAGAAAAAACAGACTCAAACAAAGCGCGATGGCGATCAACCACAAGGGTGATTGCAGCGCGGGATGCGTGCCACCGCGCAACCAAGACGCCAGCGCGCACAGCGCGAAAAGACCATACACCTGCGCCTTGCGAACGGAGAACCGCCGGGGAACGTGACGGGAAAAATCAATTCCTCGGAGAAAACGACTCGTAACCAAGCCCGCTTCCTTCACGAAGCGCTTGATTTTACCCAGCGCAGGCGAACCAATTGTAGCACTTTCATCCACCACGTTCATCCCATCGGAAATCGCGATCATCAACATCGCGTGTTCGGCGTTTGCCTTGAGGTTTAGTACCGTTTAAGGCCTTAAACGGGCAAGATTTTTCGCGCACCCTTTTCATATCTAGCATGATGATTTAACGCCGGGGTTAAGCGCCCCGCCGCCTTGAACGAACGTCAGAACCGGCAGTCCAAACGAGCGGAAACCACGGTCTGGTTCACTTCGATCTGATCGACGACATAGCGCGCGGTCAAGGCGAGCTCCGCCCAACGCGTCAGCTTGTATCCGGCCCGCGCGTTGAGGAAGTGCCGAATATCTTCTCCATATTGGTCTGGATTCGTTTCACCAATGGCCTGTTGGTAGTCGTGCAGTATTTGAGCCCCGAAATCCCACTGATCCGCGGGCGTCCATCCCGCGCCATAGCCCGCGCGGTAGACCAAGCGGGCTTCTCCGCCTCCATAACCCGGTTGAAATCGATTTCCGCCAAAGACGTACGCGTTCACTTTCGAAGTAGGTCGCCAAACCACGTTCGCGTCCGAGACGAAACCCTGATCTTCTCCTGAAATCTCATAATCCACGATTGAATAGCCGACATTCACGCTGTAGGTGGTTTTTTCCGTGGCCCGACTTTCGGCTCCGATATAAACCGTCCCGATGCGCCCCGCCTCCTCTTTGTTCACCTGCATGCTCCCCGCGCCGCCCAACAAGACCGCGGTTTTGTCGGAGATGGCGTATTTCATGGGCACCGCGACGCTGTGAATCTGCCACTCCGCGGTCCCGCGCGCGCCTTCGAACTCTTGGTTATAATGCGTCAGCGAATATTCGGGCACCAGCGAGGTCTTTTCACTGAGTGGCGCCGCGTAGGAGACGCTCCCCGTCACCAGAAAACGGGTGTTCGGCTCGTTGGCCAGAATCGAATCGGGTCCCGTTCCGGTGTTGGCGTTGTATGCCGTGCTGTAGTCGAGTTTTTTGCTGTAGTCGGTCAGAAACTTCCAATTGAACTTCCCTTCGCTGGTTCCAAGCGCGGCGTTGAGGGTATAAAAATCATTGTCTAGCTCGGAGAACTCGCCATAGGTCCGATACCCGTATCGCCCCGAAGCGGTGAAGTTGTATCGCGCCGGAAGATTCCGGACGCCGAGCCCGGCGGCGACTTCACTGTAATAATCCCCTTCGGCCTCGGTGTCCGACACCATCACCACGCGATCGTCGTACGCGCCAGCCGCGCTGGCTTCCGGATTGAAGTAGAACCCTTTCCACTCGAACCCTTCGCCTTCACGCAGCAACTGCGCGAACGCGGGAACCGCGGCGAACGAAAGAATGAGCAACAGCGAAGCGAGCTTGTTTTTCATGATTAGAACATCCGTTCAGGCACGTAGATAATATCTCCAGACATGAGACTGAGATCCGCCCGCGCGTTTCCAGCCGTTCCGATTTTCTGGTAATCGACCGTAACCTGGATCTTCTTTCCTCCAGGCTCGGTTCGCGAGACGCGAATGGCGTCTTGCTTGGCGCTCGGCGCGAACCCGCCCGCGAACTGAATGGCCTCGGTCAGCTTGATGCCCTCCGCGTTCGGCAACGCGACCGGCCCCGGCTTGCTGACGCG
>JARFRL010000127.1 GCA_029287275.1 Pontiella desulfatans | reverse complement strand
TACGCGAGCCGCTGTTCTCGCTTGGCGTCGCGATGGCGGGACAACAACTCGTGGCCGACACCTATTCGATGTCGAGCTTCAAGCACAAGCTCAGGATGTTTTATCACGAGGTGTTGACCAACGTTTAGGAGGCGAGCGATTTCGGCGGTTAAAACAGGCATGACGATCAGGCGTCCGCTTATAGGAATCGCCATCGCTGTTTCAGTCGGAATGGTTTTCGGATCGCTCGACGTTCTAGCCGCCGCGTTCGTATACGCGCTCGCGGCCATCGTTTTGTTTTTCGCCTGGACGTTAAGAACGACGGATTGGTCCGACGCGCTCACGCTCTTGACCATCGCGCTGGTTTCCGCGGCGCGCTTCTTGGTCGCCATTCCAGACCTCGCTTCGGATTCCATCAACAACGCGATTCAGGTTGGCGGCGAGGACGAGGTCGAAATTGTCGGGCACGTGTCCAGTCAGCCGGAATTTAACGCGTACCCCGCCGCGACGGCTGGAACCTTGATGTTTCCGCTACGATGCGAACACTTGTCGCGTTCCAACGAGTGGCGATCCGCGAGCGGGGAAGTCGACGTCCGAATCATTGGTGCTTCCGCGGAACTCGATCTGATGTCGGGGCAGCGCGTAAAGGTCTCCGGTCGGATTGAAAAAAAACTATTTCCCGGTCGAAACGGATTGGAGCTGCGCGGTTCACTCGTCGAACGCGCGCCCGCCGAGCCGCGTTGGTCCCCGCGCGGCTGGGGCGAGGGCGCGCGGCGAAAGGCGGCCACGCGTCTGGAGGCCGGCATGAGTGGATTTCCCGTTCAGGAAGCCGTGCTCAAAGCCTTGGTGCTGGGCTATCGCGAAGAGATGCCTGACGACGTGATGGGTCGTTTTCGACGAACCGGCGCGCTGCATGTTTTCGCGATCTCCGGCCTGCACGTGGGCATTGTCGGGCTCTTGTTGGCCATCGCGCTGAAAGCACTTGGGGTGCGCCGCGACCGATTCTGGATGTTCCTGATCCCTTTGCTGACGGTCTACGTGATTTCGACCGGCATGAAGTCCAGCGCGCTCAGGGCGTTGACCATGGCGGTGGTTTTCATGTTGGCTCCCATATTCCATCGGAAGCCGGACATACCCACCTCGGTCGCGATCGCCGCGATCGTGTTGCTGCTTTTTCAACCGTTGGAGATTCTTTCGGCGGGATTCGTCTTTTCCTTCACCGTGGTCGTTTTCATCGTGATGGTCTATTCGGTGGCGCCGTCACGCTGGGTGGAGGGCGGTTGGTTCAAGCGCTACGGCGCGTCGTTGCTCATCACTTCGTTCGCCGCGAGTCTGGCGTCGCTTCCGCTGGCCGCGCTGTATTTCGGAATGTTCTCGCCGATCGCGTTGGTTGGGAATCTGATCGTGGTTCCGCTGACTTTTTGCGTCGTGTTGTGCGGATGGCTGTCGATCATCGCGCCGATCGCGTCCGCCATCTTCAACCACGCCGCCGTGGTCTTCATTGACCTGTTGCTGGGGAGCGTAAGCTTGCTGGACGCCGTTCCGGGGTCGAGCTGGCGCGTGTCGCCGCCGTCGCCGTGGGCCGTCGCGCTTTGGTTCGGCGGCCTGATTTATCTATTCACCCACGCCGACTCGAAGCGGCGGCGTTGGACGGGACTCGCGGGGGCGGGGGGCGCGGTGGTTTTGGCGCTACTGGGCTGAGGCCCGTTCTTTCAAAAGGCGTTTCCGCGCGCGCCGTTTTTCGGCGGTCTGGTTGGCGGCGTCGCCGATGTGGTTTTCGCCGCGCTCTCGAGCGAGCGCGATCTGTCGCTCGCGTTCCTTGAACCGCGCCTTGCGCTCGGCGGTGTAGGCGGCGTGGCAGCGCGGACAGCTGACGCCTTTTTCATAGAGCGGGCTCCGCTTGTCCTCCTCGGTGATCGGAACGCGGCAGGCGTGGCACTGATCGTGTTCGCCCTTAACCAAGCCGTGCCCAACGGAGACGCGGTTGTCGAAAACAAAGCATTCGCCTTCCCACATTGATTTTTCCTCGGGGACTTCTTCCAGATATTTCAACACGCCCCCTTTGAGGTGGTATACGTTCTCGAAGCCGAGCTGCTTGAGATAGGCGGTTGATTTCTCGCAGCGTATGCCGCCGGTGCAGAACATGGCGACCTTCGCGGTTTTTTTCGGATCGAGATGTTCCTTCACGTACTCCGGAAATTCGCGGAAGGTTTCCGTGTTGGGATTCACCGCGTTCCGAAACGTTCCGATGCCGATTTCATACTCGTTGCGCGTGTCGATCAGCACGGTGTCGGGATCGCTGATCAGATCGTTCCACTCCTCCGGCTCCACGTAGGTTCCGACCGAGCGCCGCGGGTCGATTCCTTCGACGCCGAGCGTGACGATCTCTTTCTTGAGACGCACTTTGGCGCGGTAGAATGGATTCTCGTCGTCAAGCGACTCCTTGTGATCCAGATCCGCGAGCCGCGGGTCGGATTTGAGATGGGCCAGCAGCGCGTCGATCGCGGCGCGCTCACCCGCGACGGTTCCGTTGACGCCCTCTTCGGCCAACAGCAGCGTGCCGCGGATTTCGTGCTCCGCCATAAGCTCCAATAGCGGTTCGCGGAGGGCTTCATGGTCGTCCAACGTGACGAATTTATATAGCGCGCATACGACGATTGATTTCATGACGCAGGTGTTTAGCGGTGGCGGGCGACAAGTTCAACGAACAATAAGAAAAAAAACTAGCCGTGAAAGAACACTTCCCGGTGCACGCGGGAGAGTTCCACCCCTCGATTTCGCAGCCATTCGGAGACCTCGTTCACCATGCTTTCCAGTCCGCAGCTGTAATAATGCGTTTCGGCGTCCAGCGGAAGCGCGTCCAACAGGTCGGTCAGCCGGCCGTGATGGTGGTCCGTTTTTTCCCGCGAAACCGCCAGCTGGGCGGGGCAGAATTCCCGCAGCGCGGAAAACCCGATGGCGTCGGCCTCGCGGCGAACGCCATACAGGCATTGGACGGGCGGTTTTTCAAACGTGTTCAGATAGGAAAGGAACGGCGCGATTCCGGTTCCGGTCGCGATGAAGGCGAACGGCGCGTCGCCGATGTCCTGCCCCGGCCGGAACCATCCGAAAGGCGGCGTGATTTTCACGCGGTCATCAGGCGCGCGGTTTTTCAGCCATGGAGACACTTCGCCGCCATCCATCTCGCGAATAACGAAGCGCAGCTCCGCTTCGTTTGAACCCGACGCGATGCTGTACGGCCGCGACTTGTCCTGATCGGTATAAATCGCGACGCAATCGCCCGGAATGAACGCCATCCCGCCACGATCAACGACCAGTTCGAACAAGTCGTCGTTGATGACGCGCGTCGCGATCACTTCGTGTTCCGTGTAATCCAGATTAATCATGTTCCCTCGCTTTTAACGCCGAGGGTTATCCCTGATTCTCCAGCTAATTGCAACTCCGTCTAAACAACGGGGTTGAGGCGCTTAAGCTGTTCGCGCAGTTTTCTGGTCTCGGGCATGTCGACGCCCGCCGCGGCGGCGGCGCGAAGGGGCGCTCCGTAAATCGCCTCGATTTCCATCGGGGCGCCGCGGTCGAAATCCAGTTTCATGCTGGGCGCGTAGGGCGCCATGCGCTCGGTGTCCGCGATCATTTTTTCAATGAAGGCGTTTTCGATGGGGCGCGCGACCGCCGTGGCCGCGGCGGCGACTTCGCGCATCAGTCGTTCGCACAGCGCTCGGCATTCCGGGTCGCGGATCAGCTCGTCCGTCAGTTGGTTCCGCGTGACGGAAAGCCCATTGAACGGAACGTTCCAAACCAGCTTCTTCCAACGGGCGAGGGGGAGATCGTCGATCAGTTTGACGGGGATGTCGGCCGCGCTCAATTGAGCGCCCAGTTTTTCGAGGCGCGGCGTGACGCCTCCCGGCCGACCATCGGCGCGATATTCTCCAAGGGTGATCAGTCCGTAGTCCAGATGCCGAACGTGTCCCGGCCCGACTTTGTTGGAGCAAAGAAAACAGAGTCCACCCATCACGCGGTCCGGACCAACGATTTGCGCGATCTCTTCCTCGCTTCCAAGTCCGTTCTGAAGGGTGAGCGCGATGCCGTCGTCTTTCAATAGGTGAGGGAGAATGGTTTTAAGCGCGGCGTTCCCCGTGGTTTTCAGCGAGACGATCACGACGTCGCAGCGCGGCATGTCTCGCGGGTCGTTGTAGGCGTTTACCGTGGGAAGCGCGAAATCGCCCAGCGGTGTTTCGATCTCGAGTCCGTTTGCGCGTACGTGCTCATAATCGCCGCGCAGCAAGAAGTGGGCGTTGAAGCCGGCCCGCTGAAGGAGGCCTCCGTACAGACCGCCGACCGCGCCGGTTCCGACGATGGAAAAATGATTTTTCTCGGACATTGAGGAACCATGCCAAACGGCTGTTTTGGACGAAAGAAAAACCGGCCACCCCGAATAGGGTCGCCGGTTTCTCGGTCGATTGCTTTTTGAACGTGTTAAGATTCCTGGAGTTTCAGTTTCTTACCTGATCGAATCCATTCTCCGAGGATGATTTTGCAGTACGCTCCAGTTGATAGCTGCATCGACGAGGCGCGTCTCTCGAGCTCTTTGGCCATCTCCAATTTCATGTTGATGCCAATGGTTTTCGTTCCTTTTCCTGCCGGATTGGTAGCCATCTGGTCTACCTCCTTTCGCTTTATGTGAATGATATCCATGAACTGTCATTTATCAATAAAATATTTAGAATAATTAAATCTTATTCATGGAGGCTCGTTACGGCAACTCTTTAGCGCAATAGGACAAGGCGAGAGCGTTCACGTTCAGTTTTAGAATCTTTTTTTTCGCGAAGGGGGCGGCTAGCGCGCGATGCGGCGCTGACGAACCGCCTCATAGAGGAGAATCGCCGCGGCCGTGGAGACGTTCAGGGAATCGTTTTTTCCCAACATGGGAATACCCACCTTCCAGTCCGCGCCGGCCTTCCAAGCCTCGGTCAATCCCACGTCTTCGGCCCCGACGACGATCGCGGTGCCGCCCTTCATGTCGATTTCCGTGTATTCCCGCTCAGCTCCGGGAACCGCGGCGAGCGATTGAATACCTTTTTTGGCGAGCCACTCGAAGGTTTCCTTGGTGGTGGCCTCCGCGACGGGCATGAAAAAGAGGGTTCCGATGCTGGCGCGGATCACGTTCGGATTGCTGAGATCGGTTTTATGATCGCAGGCGATGACGGCGTCGACTCCGGTCGCGTCGGCCGTCCGCAGGATCGTGCCGAGGTTTCCCGGTTTTTCGAGATCTTCCGCGATCAGCAGCAACGGGTTTTCCGGGAGGTCCAGCTCGTCGAGGGATTTTCCAACGAGCGGCGAGAGCGCCATCAGGCCGTCCGGCGTATCGCGGTAAGACATTTTTCGGAAGGCGGCCTCCGAGCATCGGAACGCGGGGATTCCGCTCCGCGCGATTTTTTGAACGAGTAAGTCCTCGTCGACCGCGAGATACAACTCCGGACAATAGTAGAGTTCGTTGAACGTCCAACCACTATCAAAAGCGCGGCTGATTTCGCGGCGACCTTCCACGATGGTTTGGCGGGCCTCGGCGCGGTTCTTACTTTTCCGAAGCCTCACCGCGGCTTTGACGCGGGGATTCTTCGGGCTTTCTATCGTCAACGTGTTTTTCATTCGGCTATCAGTTTTTTGGCGAATCTCGGCAGTTCGGGATCGCGCGCGCCCATTCCTAATATCGCGTCGCCCGGTTGGGCGCGGCGCGTGAGTTCGCTCTGTAACGCATCGTAATCTGGCGCGAACACGGCCGGAACGCCAGACGAATTCAATCGGTCAACCAGCGCGTCGGAGTCGATCGCTTTATCAACGGTTCCGCCGGCGTAGTAGACCGGAAGCACGAAGATGGATCCGCCGCGCGGCTTCCAATGTTTCGAAAACACGTCCGCGAAGTCGTCCAGTCCTTGAGCGAGCGGCTTGAAGCCGTGTGGCCGCCAGTAGGCGTGAACGGTTTCAAACTCATCGGCGACCGCCGAGAGCGCCGCGGCGATTTTGGCGGGATTGTGCGCGTAATCGTCGATCACCGTGACGCCGGCGACCTTGCCCGCGACTTCCAGCCGCCGCTCGATTCCCTTGAAGCGGGAAAGTGCCGCGCGGACCTCCGCGGCGTCCATGCCGAGCGCTTCGCACAGGGCGACCGCGCAGCGAGCGTTCTCCTCGTTGTGTTTTCCCATCATGGGAACGGGCAGCTCCACGGGCGCCAGCTGATCGCCGCGGATCGTTGTTTTCGAGGTCTGCCGCTCAAATTGATCGAACATCGCGTGGAGCTCGTCGAGTTCGTAGTGGTCTTTGCTGATGTTGGTGATGATGGAGTGGGTGGGATGGAATCGCAGAAACGACTGGTCGGATTCGTCGGCCTCGATGATCCATAGATTGGAGTTTCCGGCGCGGACGTTGCCGAGCGCCGCGCCCGTTTTCCAATTTAGCACCGCCGCGCCGTTATAGACGGATGGATCGCGGCCCAGGCATTCGAAGATCCATCCCAACAGACCGGTGGTCGTCGTTTTCCCCGCGGTGCCCGCCACCGCGATCAGTTCGTCGTCTCCAATCAGTTCGCTCAAAAACTCGGCGCGGTGCAGGCTTGGTATGCCTAGGGAGCGGCCCTTGACCAGTTCGGGATTGTCGGATTCGATGGCGGTGCTGAACACGATCTGGTTCGTGGCCGCGTCAATACCGGATCCGTCCTGCGGATGGATGATCACGCCGAGTTGTTCCAGGTTTTGGAATAGTTCGTTTTCCGGATCATGGGCGCGGTCGGAGCCCGTCACGGAATACCCTTTTTGAGCGGCGAGTTGAGC
>JARFRL010000062.1 GCA_029287275.1 Pontiella desulfatans | reverse complement strand
CTTCCCGACACCGAGATCATCGAGGACGACGCGCCGGCACCCGTCGTTGAGGAGGAGGAAGACGAGTCCCTGCGCGACCAGTTCGTGCGCCTGCAGGCCGACTTCGCGAACTTCCGCAACCGCACCCAACGCGAGCGAATCGAGCTGTACCAGCGCGCCAACGAGGATCTGCTGCTCGAGATCCTTCCCGTGCTCGACCACTATGAAATGGGTCTTCAGACCGCGGAACAGCACGACGCCGACAAGGCCGTCGTTGATGGATTCAAGATGGTTTTCGACCAGTTTCAGAACGTGCTGAACAAATTCAACCTCGAGCCGATCGAGGCCGTGGGCCAAAAATTCGACCCGCACAAGCACGAGGCGCTCACCCACATGCCGTCGGACGAATATCCGGCCGAGGTTTGCTCCAATCAGGTGCGCCGCGGCTATCTATTCGGCGACAAGCTCCTGCGCGCCGCGCAAGTCGTCGTCTCCTCCGGCCCCGCGGCCCCCACTGAAGATTGACTAAATAGCAGCGAATGAATGGAAAGCAACGAATCCATTCACCACGAATAATTCGCTGCTTTCCATTCATTCGTTGCGAAAAAAAATCGGATTAGAATATGGCAGATAAACGCGATTACTACGAAATCCTGGGCGTCGATCGCGGCGCCTCGGCGGACCAGATCAAAAAGGCCTACCGCAAGGTGGCCATGAAATTCCATCCCGACCGCAATCCCGGCGACGCGGCCGCGGAAGCGAGCTTCAAAGAAGCCTCGGAGGCGTATGAAGTGCTCTCCGACACGGACAAGAAGGCGCGCTACGATCAGTTCGGGCATCAGGCCTTCGCGCCCGGCGGCGGGTTCGGCGGCGGGTTCGGCGGGGGCTTCCACGACGCGTCCGACATCTTCGAACAGGTCTTCGGCGGCGGATTCAACATCAACGATCTCTTCGGCGGTCAAGGCGGCGGACGTCGCCGCTCCAACGGCCCGGCCCGCGGGTCCGACCTGCGCTACGATCTCGACGTCGATTTCGAGGAAGCGGCGCTCGGTTCGCGCCGCACGCTAACGCTTCCGGTCGCGGAAACCTGCGTTCGTTGCACGGGTAGCGGCGCGGAACCCGGCACCTCCAAGAGCACCTGCCCGAGTTGCGGCGGGCGCGGCCAGGTGTCGTCCGGCGGCGGCTTCATTCAATTTTCCCAAACCTGCCCAACCTGCGGCGGCGCGGGCGAAACGATTTCCAACCCCTGCGCGGCGTGCAACGGCGCGGGAAGCATCAAGGAACGCAAGACCATCAAGCTGCGCATTCCCGCGGGCGTCGAGTCCGGCTCGCGGCAACGCCTGCCCGGCAAAGGCGAGGCCGGCGCGCGCGGCGGTCCGGCCGGCGATCTGTTCATCGTCTTCCACGTCCGCGACCACGAACTGTTCAAGCGCAACGACCTCGATATCTACTGCGAGTTGCCGGTTCCGTTTCAAATCGCGATGCTCGGCGGCGAGATACAAGCGCCGACCATCCACGGCGGCGCGAAGCTCAAGATTCCCGCCGGCACCGAGAGCGGCAAGATCTTCCGCCTCCGCGGCCAGGGCGTCGTCGACGCCGCGCACGGGCATGGCAAAGGCGATCAGCACGTTCAGGTGAAGATCGAGATTCCCACCCGCCTCTCCGGCAAGGAAAAGAAAGCCATGCAGGAGCTGTGCGATCAGCTGCACGACAACCATTTCGAGGAAACCGCCCGCGTCAAAAAGGCGGCGGAAAAATTCTACGAGCGCAAAAAGAAGCTCGAAGCGGACGGCTAGTTCACCACACCATACGCACGATGCTCGAAATGGATGGGTTGGGTGTCTTGTGCTTCTTGTGCGTCTTGTGGTTAAACTCCGAGCATGCGGATCAATTCGTTAGTCGAGGCTAGTGAGCTGGAGAAGGCGGTCGCGGTCCTCTCTCCCGAGGAATCGCATCATCTCGCGCGCGTGCTGCGCGTTCAGCCCGGTCAGGACATCACGCTGTTCGACGGCCGCGGCGGCGTGGCCGAAGCGACCATCGAGACCGTCTCCAAAACCGCCGTCGAGGCGCGGATCGCGAAGAAATGG
Source organism: Pontiella desulfatans (assembly GCA_029287275.1). GTDB lineage: Bacteria > Verrucomicrobiota > Kiritimatiellia > Kiritimatiellales > Pontiellaceae > Pontiella > Pontiella desulfatans_A. The sequence goes on along the minus strand of JARFRL010000062.1, from coordinate 6,218 downwards.
ATCGTGCCGAAGCCCGCGGTGGAGATCGCGCTGATTCAAGCCGTGCCGAAACCCGACCGGTGGGAGTTGGTGCTGCAAAAGGCCGTCGAGCTCGGCGCGACCGCGATCCAACCGGTGCTGACGAAGCACACCGAGTTCAAGCCCAACGCGAAAAAGCAGGAGCGCTGGGACAAGATCGTCCTCAACGCCGCCCAACAGTGCGAGGTCCGCTGGCTGCCGGAGCTCCGCCCCCTTGAAAAAATCGCCGCGCTGACGCCGGCCCTCGCGGAATACGACCTGGTCTTGATCGGCTCGCTTTACGAAGGAACGCGGCCCTTTCGCGCCGTCGACTTCGATGGAAAAGCCAACGTCGCGTTGCTGATCGGCCCCGAAGGCGATTTCTCCGAGGAGGAGGTCGCGGCGGCGGTCGAGGCCGGCGCGGTTCCCGTCAGCTTCGGCGACCGCGTGCTGCGGACCGAAACCGCCGCGATTTTTGGTTTAAGCGTTTTGGCCTATGAGCTACTTTAAGCGTTCGATTTTTCAACCGGAACGGATACGAATTTATGAAGACAACAGTCGTCGCGCTTGCGAACCAGAAAGGCGGCGTGGGTAAAACCACGACCTGCATCAATTTTTCGGCCTGTCTGGCGGAGAAACGCAAGAAGACGTTGCTGGTCGATCTCGATCCGCAGGCCAACGCGACCAGCGGCCTCGGCCTGGAAAAGGGCTACGGCGCGAGCATCTTTCCCGCGTTGCTGGGCGAGACCGACGCCGCGAGCCTGATCAAGGAGACCGGCATCAAGCATCTCGACATCATCCCGTCCGAGCTGGACCTCGCGGGCGCCGAGATCGCGATCGCCCGGCGCGACGACTATCTGCACCGCCTGAAAGAGGCGATGGATCCGATCATCGAGAGCGGGGTCTACGAATACATCATTCTCGACTGCCCGCCTTCGCTCGGCATCCTGTTCATGAACGCGCTGAACATCGCGCACGAGGTGATCATTCCGATTCAGTGCGAGTATCTCGCGCTGGAAGGGCTCGGCGTCATGGTCGACATCGTGAATCAGATTTCCGAGGCCGGAAATCCGAACCTGCACATCAGCGGCATTTTGATGACGATGTACAACGTGAGCACCAACCTTTCGCAGCAGGTGGTTCAGGAAGTGGTGAAGCACTTCGGCGACCGCGTGTTCGAGACGCTGATTCCGCGCAACGTGCGGTTGAGCGAGGCGCCGAGTTACGGCAAGCCGGTCATCACCTACGATCCGCACTGCGTGGGTTCCGTCGCGTACCGCAATCTGGCGAAGGAATTCATCAAGCGCCAGAAACAAGACGCGGCGACGGACGCGGAATCGTTGCCGACGCTCTCCGACGTCGTACCGGCCGCGGAAAGGCCTCAAGCCTCCGAAGACACGCCCGATCCATCCGTCTAAGCCGCGCCGTGTTCCGCCCCTGAGGCGCGGGGTTGCGGCGCTCTTCAATCGGTGCTAGTCTGTCTTCGTTAAGGCGGGACGGCGATTGGAGGCTCGCGCGGTGAAAACGCTCAAAAAGCGATTGGGTCTGTTGGACGTGTACGCGATTTGCTCGGGCGCGATGATTAGCTCGGGGCTTTTCGTGCTGCCGGGCATCGCCGCCGCCAAAGTCGGCCCCGCGGTGATCTTCGCGTATCTGCTCTCCGGCCTGCTGTTGATCCCTTCCATGCTCTCCACGGCCGAGATGGCCACCGCCATGCCGCGGGCGGGCGGAACCTATTTCTTCGTCAGCCGAAGCCTCGGCGGCATGTTCGGCACCATCGACGGCGTCGGCGTTTGGCTCGCGCTGATTTTGAAAACCGCGATCGCCTTGCTCGGGCTCGGGGCGTATTTGGCGGGATACGTCCACCTGCCGATGCGAGTGATCGCGATCGCGGGCGGGCTGCTGTTCATGGGGCTCAACATCATCGGCTCGAAGGAGACGACGCGCTTGCAGGTGGTCATGGTGATGGGGCTGCTCGCGATCCTCGCGTTTCTCGTCGTCAAAGGCGCGCCCGTCATCAACCGCTCGTTCTACGCGCCGATGGCGCCCAAAGGCTGGGACCAGTTGCTGCCGACCACGGCGCTGGTGTTCATCAGCTACATCGGCCTCACCAAAGTCGCGAGCATGGCGGAAGAGGTGCGTAACCCGGGAAAAAACATTCCCCTGGGCATGTTCCTTTCGCTGGCTTCCATTCTCGCGTTGTACGGATTGGTGGTCGCGCTCGTCGTCGGGCTCGTGCCCGCGGAGCGGCTCCACGACAGCCTCACGCCGCTGTCCGACGCCGCGGGCGTCGCGCTCGGGCCGCGCGGCGTGAGCCTGATCAGCGTGGCGGCCGCGCTGGCGTTCGCCACCACGGCCAACGCCGGCATCATGTCGGCGAGTCGTTATCTGTTGGCCATGAGCCGCGACCACGTCATCCCGGGGCGGCTGGCGCGCTTCTCGCGCTTCAAAACGCCCATCCACGCGATCACGCTGACGTCGGGCGTGATTCTCGTGATCGTCGCGCTCACCGGCCTGGAGCGGATCGCCAAGCTCGCCAGCACCTTCCAGCTGCTGGTGTTCGCCTTCGTGAACATCGCGGTGATCGTCATGCGCGAGAGCGGCATCAAGAGCTACGACCCCGGCTTCAAAAGTCCCTTGTATCCCTGGGTTCAGATCCTCGGCGTGTTGGTTTCGGTGGTTCTCATTCCGGAAATGGGGCTGCTCGCGAGCATCTTCGCGATGGGCCTCGTCGCGATCGGCGTGGTCTGGCACAACCTGTACGTCCGGCCGCGGGTCGAGCCGCGCGTCGGCGCCTTCGGGAAAATGGCCGAGCGGCTGGGCGAGCGGCTGCTCGAGCGCGACGCCGACGCCATGGGACTGCGCGTCGAGCTGCGGCAGATCATGAAAGAGCGCGGCCTGCGCGCCGAGGATCCGTTTCTGGAGCTGGTGAAGGGGGCCGACTTCATCGAGATCGAAGCCGGCGCGGACAACGAGGAGGTGATCCGCCGCGGATCGACGTTGCTCGCCCAACGAAGCGGGATCTCGCGCGATCTGATTCTCGGCGCGCTGCTGGCGCGCGACCGGATGGGCGAAACGCCGGCCGACGCGGGCGTCGCGTTGCCGCACGTGTTGCTCAACGACGTCGAGGACTTCCATATGATCGCCGCGCGCTCCATTCCGGGCGTGGCGTTTCCCGGAGCGGAACAAGACATCCACGCCGTTTTCATGTTGCTAGGCGCGCGCCGCGCCCCGACGCGGCACCTGCGGTTCCTCGCCGAGATCGCCCGCCGCGCCGAAAATCCCGAATTTATCACGAAGTGGATCACCGCGGCGGACGTATCCGAACTGGCGGAGCTGATGACGGCTTCGGAGTCGAACCAAGGAGAGCGCCCATGAAAACCCTGACCGACCTGATGAATAAAAAGACCGATGTTCAGATCACGTCGCTAATCGACGTGGTTTTCCTGCTGTTGGTCTATTTCATGGTGACGTCGTCGCTGGTCAAAAAAGAAGCGGACCTGTCGTTCGCGTTGCCCACCACCTCGCCCTCGCTGCCGGAATACGCGCTCGACGTGCTGGTGGAGGTCTCCGGATCGGGCCAAGTGCTCATCGAAGGCGCGGCGTGCGGCGATCAGGAGCAGCTGATCCAACGCCTGGCGGCGCTGAAAACCGCCGCGGATTCCTCGCGAAGCGAATTGATCGTGACCGTGCTGCCGGCGGACCGCGCCACGCACGGCGACATCGTTCCAGTGATGGACGCGTGCGCCGCCGCGAACGTGAAGAACCTTTCCTTCGCGTTGTGACGCGGAGAGGGGACCTCAGAGTTTGTTGCCGAATTCGTCTTCGTCGTTGCCGCACCGCGCGCAAACACGCCGGCTTTCGGCCGCGGAGGAACTTCCGGGCCTTCTAACCAGCCCTTTGGCGCCACATTTCGGGCAGCGTTCGGCCAGTTGGCGCGCGGGCGTCGAGTCGTTCATGAACAGCGCGCCGACGCCGATCAGCGCCATGATGATCACGAACCAAAGCATCGTCTACGGATTGCGGAATTCGTCCTGCCAAACCCAGACGCGCTTCGTTCCTTTGACTTTCGCTTCCGGATCGGAGCCGAATTTCTTTTTATCGGGGACTTCGCCGCGGTGTTGGGGCGCGTCGACGTAGGTGCGGGTGACGCAACCACCGAGCAGGGTGGCGAACGCGAGCAGGCATATGGATGAAATGAGGGTCTTCATGGGATTCTCCTATGTAACGGGTTTATTCAATCTTGGCGCCTTGGCCCTCGAGCACGTTGGCGATGAATTCCTTCACCAGCGCGCTGGGCACGGCGAAGCCGATGCCTTGGCTGTTGGCGATTTGAGCGGTGTTGAGGCCGATCCACGCGCCGGTCAGCGTGATGAGCGGCCCGCCGGAAGAGCCGGGGTTGATCGCGGCGTCGGTCTGGATGTAGCGCGCGTAGCGGCCGTTCGGTTCCTCTTCCTCGAACAGGCCGCGCCCGGTGTGGCTGATGATTCCGGTGGTGACGGTATGGCCGAATCCGAGCGGATTCCCCACCGCGATCACGTGATCGCCGCCGCGGACGCGCGTGGAGTCGCCCATGGGGATGAAGGCGAATTTTAGACCGTTCGGCGAGACGACCTTCAGCAGGGCGAGGTCGTAGACGGGGTCGGTCGCGACCACGCGCGCGATGTAGTCGGTGCCGTTGGAGGTCATGACCCGAATGTCGGTGGCGTTGCGGATGACGTGCTCGTTGGTGAGCAGATAGCCGCTCGGATGAATGAAAAAGCCGGAGCCGAGCCCGACGCCCGGGAGGGTGGCGGAGATGCCGGTGAAGGACAAGTTGATGGGAATCAGCCGTACTTTGACGGGCGTTTCGGTTTTGACGTATATGCTGACCACCGCGGAATCCACCGCGGCCGCGACCCGCTGGATCGTGCGCGAGCGCATGGGAACGTCCGCGACGGTCGTTTGACTGGCCAGATAAAGGTTGATCGGGGCGGCGCCCTTGAGCTCGTCGGCCGCGGGGTGCAGTTGAACCGGGGTCTCGGGGCTGATTTTCTCTTCGTTCATCGACACGCAGCCGCTGAGCGCGAAAGCGAGGAAAAGAGCGCTGGCGGCGAGAATTTTTTTCATGGCAAACCTTTCAGGATTAAGCGGTTCATTTTCCAGACAATCGAAAAAATAGAAAGCCAATTTTCAAAAGCCGCGATTTTGTCTATGTTTCGGCGCTTATGGATGAACCGAAGAACCAACTCGATTTCAACTTGGCGGCGGACGACCTGCTGGAGTTCCCGCGCGATCTGGGCGAGGAGGGGTGGTTTCAATTCCATTCGGAGCAGAAGCTGGCGTTCCAGCGGATCGAGAACAAGTTCGGAATCGTCCTCAACCGAAAGGTGCGCCTGCGCCTGCGCGGCTCGGACGTGGAGCTCGCGGGGAAACTGGTGCTTGACTCCCTGTTGCTGCCGCCGCCCCACGCGGAGACGATCCGGTTGCGGCTCGGCCGCGCGACCTTCGAGAACACCGATATCGAATATTGCCACGCGGTCGGCGACTAGGCGTCGCGGCGCAGCCGCGCGATGAACATGCCGTCGCCGGGGCCTTCCCACGGCCAGATCTGGGTCTGACCGTCCGTCGGCTCGCCCGTCAGCGGATTGGCGAACGGTTCAAGGTGGAATTCGGGCTGTTGGTCGAGGAAGTTCATCACGACCTCTTCCGTTTCCGGCCGGGTGAACGCGCAGACGGCGTAAATCAGCAGGCCGCCGGGTTTCACGCACCACTTCACGTTGTTGAGGATTTTCAACTGGCGGGTGGCGCACTGGGCCACGTCGCGGCGGGAAGAGCGCCAACGCGCGTCCGGATTGCGGCTCCAGGTTCCCCAGCCCGAACACGGGGCGTCGACCAACACACCATCGAAGGTCTTGGTGAACGGTTCGTCGTTCGCCGCGTTGAACACTTGCGTGCGGATGTTTTTAATGCCGTGTTTGCGGGCGCGCTTCTTGAGCTCTTTAAGCGCCGGGATCCGCACGTCGGTGGCGAGCACCTTCCCATCCTGTTCCATCAGATCCATGAGCTGCAGCGTTTTGCCGCCCGCGCCCGCGCAACAGTCCCACCAATCGCCGCCGCGCTCCGGCGCCGCCACGAGGCCGACGCATTGCGACGCGACGTCCTGAACGACGAACTGGCTGGTCTGCTTCTCGAGGGCGTGCTGCAGGCTCACGCCGGCGTCGACCGCGATGGCCGCCGCG
>JARFRL010000371.1 GCA_029287275.1 Pontiella desulfatans | reverse complement strand
GCGGGGATGGAGCGGCGGTTGGCCGCCGCGTTCGCGGAGTAGTCGAGCGTGGGGTAGCGCGCGGCGCCGGCTTGGCGGGCCAACGCGTCGGCCTGCGCGAGGCGCGCCCAGGCTTGCTGAATGGTGGGGCTGTTCGTCAGCGCCTCGTCGACGAGTCCGTTGAGTTCGGCGGACTGGAAGGTGTCCCACCAGCGGTTGGTGACGTCGTAGCCGGTTTCGGCATAGAGCGAGAATTCCGCCGGAGCGCCCGCGCCCGGGTCGCGTTCGTCGGGCGCGTAGATGGCGCAGGAGCTCAGCAGGCCAAGCGCTGGGAGCAGAAGCCATTTCAAGGGTGTCGTCATTGCTGGATTTCCTTTATGCCGCCCATGGAAAACGTGGCGATGTGCCGGGCGACTCGTTCGATCTCGTCTTTTGAAAGGGTCTTTTTTCCGATGACCCGCTCTCTCAGAGCGCGGCCGAAGTTGTAGAAGGCGCATTGCCCGATGATGCTGTGCATGCACATGCGGATGGTTTCCTCCGGCACCTTTTGTTCGAGCGCGGCGCGGACGGCCTCGCCGAGAAAGCGGCTCTGCGGCTTGAGCGCCTCTTCCGCGATCTGGTCGAGCGCCAGGGTGGGGTTCGACATCTCCTGATGCAGCAGCTTGGGGAAAAGGCCGGCTGGGCCCTCGCTGAAAATCCGGTTCATGATGGCCCGCGCGTAGCTGTGGATATAATCCTCGAGCGCGGGATGTTCGGGCAGGCTTCCATCGACCGGATATTCGCTCGCGGTGATCTCGAAGGCGTGGTGCCAGACGGCGTCGTAGAGCGATTCCTTGTCGCCGAAATGATAGTTCACCGCCGCGATGTTGGCGCCCGCGGCCTCGCAGATCTCCGCGACGGTGGCCTCGCGATAGCCTTTCTCGGCGAAGATGACGCTCGCTGCCTGGATCAAGCGATTTTTGGTGGTATGACTTTCATTCACGATTGAAACGCCCGTTTGAATTAGTTGTTTGAAAGATAGAGGTCGATGAACGGGTTGTCAAAGGATTCAAAAGGAAATTTCAAGCAGTCGATTGAGCGCGGGGTAAAAAAGAAGCCTCTCCGCGATGGAGAGGCTTTTCACCGATATCGGCCGGGCTATTTCTTCGCGGCTTCTTTTTTGGCTTCCGCTTTTTTGGCTTCCGCTTTTTTGGCGGCGCAGGCTTCGCAGGTCTTTCCGTCCTTACAGGCGGCGCAGGCGGGTTTTTCGGTTTTCTTCGCGGCGCAACCGCAGGTTTCACAAGCAAACGCGCTGGAACCGGCCATCATTAACGCTATCGCGGCGATACTGAGTGTTCTTTTCATTTCTTGTCTCCTGTTTGGATTGAGTACTCAGCTCCACGCACGTTCGTGCCGTGAAGCGGAGCCTTACGGTACCGCGATTATTTTTATTTCACAAGAATGGTTTTTAGTTTCCATTTCCAGTTTCATCGCCCGCGCGTTGGGCGTAAATTCCGCCCCCTATGACTTCCTTGGAAACAACATCGCGGCCCTTTGGCGGCTGGCGCGAACTGATGACGATCGCGTGGCCGTTGATCATCAACTCCGGCACCTTCGCGGTGCTCAACTTCTGCGACCGGCTGTTTCTTTCGTGGTATGGCGAGGCCGAGTTCCGCGCCTCGTTGCCCGCGGGCATTCTGTTTTTCACGCTGGTATGCGGCTTCATGGCGTTGGCGGGGTTCACCAACACCTTCGTCGCGCAGATGTGGGGCGCGGGCGATAAAGAAGGCTGCGCGCGGGCGACCGCGCAGGGGATCATTTTCTCGCTGCTCTCGATTCCGCTTATCATGGCGCTGACGCCGGTGGGCATCTGGTTTCTGCGGCTGAGCGGCCACGGGGCGGAGGTGCTCGCGCTGGAAGAGGAATACCTGCGCATTCTGATGTGGTGCGGCGGCGGCATGGCGCTCAGCTCCGCGCTGAGTAGTTTTTTCTCCGGCCGCGGCAAGACCTTCGTCATCATGACCTGCAACATCGCCGCGAACGGGCTGAACATCGTTTTGAACTACGCCTTGGTGTTCGGCAAGTGGGGGTTCCCCGAGATGGGCATCGCGGGCGCGGGCTGGGCGACCGTGATCGGCTCGTGGGTCAGTCCGCTGATCTTCGCGCTCCTCTACTTCGGGCCCGCGATCAACCGCGAATTCAAAACCTGGAAAAATCTCGCGTTCAATTGGAGTCTGTTCAAGCGCATGATCCGCTTCGGGCTGCCGTCCGGCGTCCATTGGTTTCTCGACGTCGCCGCCTTCACGGTTTTCGTGCTGCTCGTCGGCAAGCTGGGTCCGATCGCGCACATCGCCAGCAACATCGCCTTGAGCATCAACCTGATCGCGTTCATGCCGATGATCGGCATGGGCATGGCCGCCGCGATTCTGGTGGGGCAATACCTCGGCCGCGAGCAACCGGAGCACGCGGAGAAGGTTGGCTGGTTGGCGCTCAAGATCGGCGCGGCCTACGTCGCGCTCATCGGCGTCACCTTTCTGTTGTTCCCCGGCTTCTACGCGAACGTGTTCGAGGGCGACGCCGCCTCCGCGTCGGTGCCGTTCGATGAACTCATGAAGACCACGCGGATTCTGCTCGCGATGCTGGCGGTGTGGGGCGTCGCCGACGCGTCGGCGCTGATTCTTTCCGGCGCGCTCAAGGGCGCGGGCGACACGCATTTCGTGATGTACTTTCAATCCGCGGTCGCGTGGGGTTTTCTCGTCGCGGGGCAGATCATCATCATCGAGGTGCTCGAGCTCAACATCTACGTCAGTTGGTTGTGGACCCTGTTCTACGTCCTGATTCTTGGGGTCGGTTTTTTCCTGCGCTTCCGCTCCGGGCGGTGGAAGAAAATCGATCTGCTCGACCGCCGCCCGCGCGTCGCGGCCGAAACCGACGAGTCGCTCGCGTCGCGGTACTAAGTAAAAATGGAGCCCGAAGCCGTCTCTTTCCCTTGAACGGGATTCGGTCCGAAAGGCGCGTGGCGGCCGGGCCAACGGGAGCGAAAAATCTCGCTAGGTCGCGGGATCTCCGTCAGGATGTTCCGCGATTTAGGAGGAAGGGGGCGCGGGGTGAAATTGGATTTGGATTGTCAAGATTGCGACGAGCGGACGCGCCTCGAGATGCTACTCACCGACTTGTCGGCAACGTTAATCAACGCGCCACCCGATCAGGTGGACACCAATATCGAGGAGGCTCAGCGTCTAATCTGCGCGTTGCTCGATATCGATATGGCGGCGCTTTGGCAATTGTCGGTGGACGACCCTTCAGTTCTTGTTCTTACCCACCTCTATGTCGACAAAGAGGGCCTTCAACGCGAAGGGGAGTTCCACCATGATGATTTTCCATGGGTACGGGACGAGCTCATGGCTGGCCGAACGGTTTCACTTTCTTCATTGGATCAATTGCCAGCGGCGGCGGCCGTGGACCGACAAGCGGCTCTTAAGGCGGGCATCAAGTCGCACCTGAGTTTTCCTCTTGTGGTCGGGGGCGGTTCGGTTGTCGGCGTTTTAGGGCTTAATTCGTTGAGGGCTGAGCGGGATTGGCCGGAAGAACTGGTATCTCGTTTGCGAGTTCTCGCGCGGATTCTTTCCAGCGCGATCGTCCGCAAGCAAGCTGATCCCGCGCTGCGGCAGAGCGAGGCGCAACTGGAGCTTGCCGCTGGTTCGGCGAACGCGGGGCTCTGGAGCCTGGACTTGGAAACCGAACGCTATTGGATGACGAAGGTTGCCGCGAAAATGTTCGGTTTTGACGCCGCGGAGGGCATAACGTTTCCCCAGGTGCTTGAACGCATTGATCAAGAAGATCGGGAGCGCGTGAAGCAAGCGCTCGAGCGCGCGGTGGAATCTGGTGAAGAGGAGCGAGTGGCCTATCGCATCACGCATGATGACGGAGCCGTGCGGTGGATGGTTTCGCGCGGTCGTTTTCAGACCGATGCAAGCGGGAATAGAAATCTGTTGATGGGCGTGACGCTGGACATTACGGAAACCAAGTTAAGGGGGGAGGCGCTACGCGCTAGCGAGGCTCGGCTTTCTTCGGCGGTCGAGTTGGCTGAGCTGGGTTTATATGAAGTGCTCGACGGCAACCAGTTCACCTTCCTGGATGATCTGGGCAGGGATCTTGTAGGGCTTCCCAAGAGCACGATTCCGTATGAAGAAGTTCTACAATTCTGGGCGCGGCGCATTCACCCGGAAGATCAACCGCGAATCATTGAGCTTCAGCGGCGGTTGCGGGAAGGCGAACTTCAAAAAGTCACGGTTGAGTACCGTTATGAAAATCCGCGGCGCGGAACAATTTGGATACACCATTTAAGTCATGTTCTCCTGCGCGGAGCCGAGGGGCGTCCCGTGCTGACCATTGGGGTGCTTCGCGACATTACCGACCAGAAGGTTTTAGAGGAGAGCCTGCGAAAGGCGCTCGAAGAAGTGCAACGATTGCGTGAGCGGTTGGAGCTGGAAAACACCTATCTGCGCGAGCAACTGCAACGCGACGATGGGCAGGATGCCATTGTGGGGGAAAGTGAGCCCGTCCTGCGCATGCTGACGGCGGCGAAGCAGGTGGCGCCGACTGATTCATCGGTCCTAATCACCGGGGAAACTGGAACGGGTAAAGAACTGCTGGCCCAGGCCATCCACGATCTCAGCAAACGCGTTTCCAGGGCTATGGTTAAGGTCAACTGCGCCGCCTTGCCGGCGCCCTTGATCGAGGGCGAATTGTTCGGCCGTGAAAAGGGGGCGTATACCGGTGCCATGACCCAGCAGCACGGGCGTTTTGAAGTGGCGGACGGCTCCACCATTTTTCTCGATGAGATCGGTGACCTCCCCTTGGAATTACAGACCAAGCTATTGCGTGTATTGCAGGATGGCCGCTTCGAGCACTTGGGCAGCACAAAAACGATTTCGGTCGATGT
>JARFRL010000026.1 GCA_029287275.1 Pontiella desulfatans | reverse complement strand
AACGCGGTTTTGAGCGCTTGGAATTGTTGCTTGAGCTCGTCGAGCTCCTGCCGGAGATCGGCGACTTCGTATTCCAGCGTTTGAATGCGTTCGATGCGGCTTGGTCCGTTCTGAATTTCGACCGCGCTCGGCGCGGTGGGTTGTTCTAGTTCGACGTTGGGTTCACCGCCAAACAGGTGCGCCCAGCGTCGTTCGCGTTTTCCGGGTTCGCGGGGAAGTTGAACGACGAAGCTTCCTTCCTCGTTCGATTTCAGCTGGTTCAAAATCATCTCGACCTCGCTCGAGTCGGCCAAGGCGTGCAGGCGCGCGCAACGGGCCCGCAGATCGCCGGGCGTTTGCGGGCCGCGCAGCAGCAGTTCGCAGAGGATCGCCATCTGGGAGAGGGAGAAGCTCCAGTGGTCGGCGAAGTTGTGGCGATATTTCAAGACGCGGCTGCCGGACGCGGAAACCTCGACCGCGAGTTTGTGTTCGGTTCGCAGTTCATACAGCGCGTTTTCCACCGCGGCTTGCTCGAGCTCCATGACGGGCTCGCGGTTGTTCTTCTGGTTGCAGGCGTTCACCAGCGCGTTGAGGGTGAGGGGATAGTGGTCGGGCGTGGCCATCTCTTTTTCGATAAGGCATCCAATCACGCGCTCCTCTATCGGGTTCAGTTCGAATTCCATAACGATTCTCCTATTTACGTTTTCCTCGAGTTCAAGCAGGTTAGCGCTAACGGCGCGTTAATTCAATAGACGTGATGATTCCGTGGCGGAAGATCGAAAGACCTGAAAGGGTGGCGTGGGCGTTTCAAACGGCGAGAAGCGCGAGCCGCGCGCGCTCGAAAACAAGGCGAAGAGCGCGGCGCTCATCAAGGAGCTGGACGACTTGACGCGGCGCTACAAGGTGCCGGGTGAGCCCCCGACTCGGGTCGGTCGAAGGGCGAGCGAAAATAAATAAGCGCGGAAAGACCAATTTGGTTGAACCCTCTTAAGAAAACCTCTTCTATCTCGCCAAATCATTCAGTAAACCCCGTTTTGGAGATTTATGGATTTATTACGCATCGTGGACGCCCTTGACGCCGAGCTGGTTCACGGACCCGACGGCTGGGAAAAAATTAACATCGAGACGGTTTTCGCCTCGGACCTCATGAGCGACGTGCTGATGAGCGAACGCGACGACATGTTGCTGGTCACCTCGCTCTCCTCGGAGCAGTCGATCCGCTCCGCGGGCATCGTCGGGTCCGAAGCGGTGATTGTCGCGAACGGGAAAACCGTTACGGAGGGAATGATCGAGCTCGCGGCCGATCAAGACGTCGCGTTGTTCCGGGCGCGTTTTCCGAAGTACGATCTTTGCGTGCTGCTCGGCCGTCTGTTGGGGACTTGATGAGCGAGGAACGCGCCCAACCCCTGCAATCCTCCCTCCGGGTTCAGGAACTGATTTACGGACTGCGCATCAGCGAGGTGATGACGAGCAAGGTGTTCGCGGTGTCGCGCAACTGCACGATGCGCGACGTCCAAACCATCATGAAGAACAACTCCATCACCGGCGTGCCGGTGGTGGACAACAAGCGCGTCGTGGGCATCGTGACGATGAACGATCTCATGAACGCGCTCGAACGCGGCTCGATGGAGGAAAGCGTCATCCAATGGATGGTGGGCGAGGTGCAGACGCTCGCGGAGGACATGCCGCTTTCGTTCGCGATTTCGGCTTTCGGAAAATTCCCGTTCCGTCAGTTTCCCGTCGTGAACAAGAAGAACGAACTGACCGGAATCTTGACGTTCCGGAACATCAACCACGCGCTGATTCGGGAGCTTTCGCGGCAGTTGCGCGACATGGAGCAACGGCACGAGCATCCGCCCGAGCCCAACTCGCTGACGCTCTCGAAGGTCTATCAACTCAGCCGCTACGATTTCGAGAACGGCGGGAAGGCCTCCAGCGAGATCAAAAAGTTTCTCAAATCCCGCGGCGTTCCTCCAAAGGTCATCCGCCGCGTCGCCGTGGCGAGTTACGAGCTCGAGATCAATCTCGTCGCGCATTCCAACGGCGGCATGCTCGGATTCGACATCACCGAAGACCGCGTCAAGATTTCATCGCACGACCGCGGGCCGGGCATCGAGGATATCGAGAAGGCCATGACGCAGGGTTTTTCCACCGCGAACGAATGGATTCGGTCGCAGGGGTTCGGCGCGGGGATGGGCCTGCCGAACGTCAAGCGGGTGTCCGACGAATTCGCCATCGAATCCGCCATGGGCATGGGCACCATGGTGAAATCCATCATCAGTTTGAAACCGGAGAAAGAACATGAAGATTAGCGAAATCCAGTCGTTGGAGCAATTCACCTGCGTTCAGGATCAATACACCGACGCGGAACTTACCACGGGCTACACCTCCGACTTGCTCAGCGACGTGATGGGCAACGCCGACGAAGGCTCCGTTCTGATCACCATTCAGGCGCACAAGAACACCGTCGCGGTTTCCTCGCTCGCGGGCGTCGCGGCGATCATCATCTGCAACGATCGTTCCGTGCCGGACGACATGCTTGCCGCCGCGGCGGACGAGGGGCTCGCGGTGTTTCAGACGTCGGAGAATCAGTTCAACACGTCCGCGCTCGTCGCCCAACATATCGGCGGCTGTCCGGCCGCGTAGGAGCGGGACATGCTTTACCGCGCGGATTTTCACGTTCACAGTTGCTTGTCGCCCTGCGCGTCGCTCGAGATGTCGCCCGACGCGATCGTGCGAAAGGCGAAAGAGGTCGGGCTGAACGCGCTCGCGCTGACGGATCACAACTGCGGCTTCAATCTGCCCGCGTTCGCGAAGATCTGCGAGCGGCGCGGCATGGAGTGTCTGTACGGCATGGAAGTCACATCCATGGAAGAGGCGCATATCCTCTGCTTGTTCGACGATCTTGAATCCGCGCTGGAAATGGGCGCGCTGGTTTACGACAGCCTGCCGGACGTGCCCAACCAACCCGACCGCTTCGGGGATCAACCCATCATCGACGAGAACGAGGAGATCCTCGGGTTCGCCGATAAATTTCTGATCAGCGCGTCCGGTTTCGACATCGGCTCGTTGGTGGAACGCGTTCACGCGTTGGATGGGCTGATCATTCCCGCGCACATTGATCGGATGGTTTATGGCGTCATCGCGCAACTCGGGTTTCTACCCGCCGAAAATTTCGACGCGGTGGAGCTGACCGCGCGCGGCGATCCCGCGCTCGCGTTGGGATACCCGATTATTCGGAACTCGGATTCGCATGATCTCGGCGGGCTGGGCTCGGCTCACACGGACTACGAGCTGGAATCGCTGACGGTGAATCATCTTCGAAAGGTGCTCGAACAACGCCGAGCTTGAGCGGATTCTCTACGGCCGCTTCGCCGGCGTAGTCCATCGTTTGATCAGCAAACTCGGGTAGACCGGCGTGAAGTTGTACCGCCGCGAAAGGGCTTTGAACTCCTCGCCGCGCTCCGGAAATCGATAACTTAAAACCGCGCAAAGCAACGCTTTGTTGGTGGGCTCTATTTCGAGTTCGACCACGCGTTCCGCCGCGGGCGCTTCCTCGGTGGTGAGTAGGCGCGAGATTTTCAAGTGGGTGAAGTCGTCGCGTTTCATTTCCTCCGCGGCCTTTTCTAGATTTCGCGCCGCGATTTCGGGTTGCCGATCCGCCATCGCTTCGCAATACATCTCCAGGTGCTCCCACCAGGCGTGACCATCGGTTTCGCTCATTTCCGCGTCGGCCTCGGCGGCGCTTCGCTCGAAGATCAAGCGCTTGACGCGCGCGCTGGGATCGCCGGCGCTCTCGATCGAGGCCAAGTAGCTTTTGACGTTTCCGACCGCGTGGAATCGAATGGCGTTCAAGCGGGCCGAGAGGGCGCCTTCGTCGAACGTGGCGGCGAGTTTTTCCGCCTCTTGATGATACCCCGCGAGGGTGAGGTATAGCGTTCTGCGTTCGGCCGAACGCGGGGTTTCGTCAAGCTCCGCGGTTTCGAGGAGCGCGTCGTAATCACGTTTCGCGAGCAGAACTCGCTCCCGAAGATCATTGAACGCGGGATTCCCGGGCGCGGCGGTAAGCGCGGACTCGATCTGTTGAAGCGCTTGGTTGTTTTCGCCGTGGGCGAAGCAATCGGCCGCGATGGCATAAAATCCAAGCCCGCCCATGCCGATCCCTTCCTCGGAGCGCAGGAAAAATTGGTGGGCCAGCTCGCGTTTGGTCAAGACGCGTCCCAGCAGATAGAAGCTTTCGGGCTCTTTGGAGCGCTCTTTGCACCGAGCGGTGTATTCGGGAATCAGACCCTCAAAGAACCCGTTCAGACGCGCGGAATCCTGATAATACAGGTGCCACGCCAGGGATGTGGGTTCGAGCGCGAGGCCGTCGCGCATGAACGATTTTTGGAACTCAGCTGAAGCCCCTTCAAGCGCGACGTGGAGCAAAGGCGCGGCCTCGGTGGTCTGGGGAGAGAAGATGAGCGCCCGTCGGGCGTAGCCGCGCGCCAGTCCTGGTTTGTCGAGGCTTCGCATGTGCTCGACCATTTCCATGTGCGTCTTCGGACGGAACATGCTGATGCGCCGACCGCTCTCGCGGTCCGCCTCTTCTTTTCGGAACGAGAAAAGCGGATAGCCCACGCCCGAGAGCGCGTGCGTCACGCTGCCTTGCGAATAACGCGCTCCGGACCCATCCGTGCTTTCCACGCGTAGAAACGCGAGCGTGTCCGGATTGATGACCAACAGTTGTTTTTGAAGCAATTGTTTCACCAGCGGGATGTCATATGAAAAAATGCTGGCTTCACGGTCCTCCACCCGCAGTTCGTGTTCGCCGAGTTTGAGTTTGATTTGGCGCCGCTCGCCCGCGGGAAGGACGTGGGTCTCGCCATCCAGAACGAACTCATACGGGCGCAGGGCGCCATTCACGATCCACGCTCGGTTGGTTCGCAACGCCGAAACGCCTTGGTAAACGAAGAGCAACGACAGGGTGCTGGCGAAGGAGATCAGGGGGATGTAGGCTTTCTTTGACGATTCCTCTTTGACCACCCACTGCTCGAGATCCAGCGAGTATTTTTTAGCGACGATCGCGCTAAGGCAAAACTGCCGCAGCTCATCGGCCTGTTCTTCCTCGCCCAGTTCGGCGGCCTTGTCGCACTGTTCGATCGCTTGCTCGTATTCCCCGAATCGGCAGAATCCGCGCGCGATCTGAAGCTGAATCCGCGGGTCGGTTTCGAATCGAAGGCCGTAGGTTTTTCGAACGTCTTTGAACCAGGCCTCCTCATTGTAAATCATGAGCGTGTGAAGCGCGTTCAAGCAGTTGTCAGGATCGTCAGGGGCGGTCGTGAACCCCTCCATCATGATCGCGAGATTTTTTTTCCGCTCCCGCGCGTGGTGTCGGCGCGTCGTGACGCCCCTGTGTCCGCAGACCGGGCATTCGTCGATGACATGAAATCTTCTGGTTGGCGCGAGCGGAAGCGCCATGAATTTGACGAACCGCGTCGTGGTGTAGGAACTTAGCAGAACAAGTTTGCCGCAGCCGGCGCAACTCGAGAGGTGAGCCGATATGTTCCTTTTTCCAATCCAGTCGGAATTAAACGCTTTTCCCATGTGCTTTCCTTGGCCAAGTCGGCCGCGACATCGCGGCGCGTTTAGGCTAAACTGAGAATATATTAGGCCTGAACGGGGAAAAGGTCCAGTGTCTTGTCAATTCTACAGAAGTTGTTTGAACGCGGATTCTCTATGGTCGAAAACCCGCTCCAGCGTTTTGCCGATGAACAGCGCGTTGGCGATTTTTCCCAGAACGCCGAAGGGCGGGACGTAGGCGACGCGGTCGATCAGCTTAACGCCGCCCTCGGCTTCCTCGATGCCATGATAATGATACCAGAATTTATATGGGCCGATCTTTTGCTCGTCCACGAACGATTCGAACGGGCGAATGTGCTTTAGCTCACTCACCCAGACTTGCTTCCCCAGCAGCGGAATTTGAACGCGATATTCCACCAGCATGCCCTCGAACATCGCCTCGGGAAGGTCGGTCACGATCTCGAACGCCATGTCGTCGGGCGTGATTTTATTGAGGTTCGCCGGATTGCGGATGAATTCCCACGCTTTTTCTTTCGTGGTGTTGACGATCAATTCCTTCTCCAGCGTGTACATGCGTCACCTTTTTTTATCTTTAACGTAGACCGTGTTCCGCGATCCGTTTTTCCTGCGGTCAATCTCGAAGAGACCAATCCCATCGAACAGCAGGGTGAAGTTTTTGAACCCGTAATTGCGCGGGTCGAAGTCGGGGTATTGTCGTTTAATCAGGCTGCCGCAGGTTGAAAGCACGGCCCATCCGTCGTCGTCCGCGTACTCATCCACCGCATTGCGCAGGATGTTCACCAGCTTGGTGTCCTGTTTGAGTGTTTGCTGGTTTTGGCTCGTTTTCTTCGCGGCGGGCTTTTTGGCGGTTTTCTTCGCGGCGGGCTTGTCTTCTTCTTCCGTCGACTCAAGCACCTCGGTGAGGATGAAGTCGTCGCAGGCGTTTCGAAACGCCGCGGGCGTCTTGTTCTCTCCCACGCCGAAGACGTAGATCTGGGATTCTTTCAGCCGCGAAGCCAGTTTGGTGAAGTCGCTGTCGGAGGTCACGAGCGCGAACGCGTCGAACTGCTCGGTGTAGAGTAGATCCATCGCGTCGATGATCATCGCGGCGTCGGAAGAGTTTTTTCCCTGCGTGTAGGAGAACTGCTGCACCGGATTAATGGCGAGCTCGTTCAGCGGTTGTTTCCAGTTGACGAGATGTTTGCTGCTCCAATCCCCATAGGCCTTTTTCACAATGATGTGCCCATGTTTAGAAAGCTCGTTGAGCACCGCTCCGAGCATTTTGTAGGAAGCGTTTTCCGCGTCGATGAGCACCGCTATTTTTTTCGCCGTATCAATATCTTTCATGTGTCTCCCTTTCGTTTGGAGTCATTAAACCTTACAGAGTGTTTTGGCCTTCGGCAAGCGTCGCGGGTTGCGTCGCGCGCTCAAAGATGGAATCATGAGGGGGTTGAAAGCGAGGTGATTGGAATGCGTGAGAAGCTGAAGACGGATTGGGGTTTCACGGGGAACGGGATATTTCTTTCGGCGGGACCCTGCAGCGCGGAGAGCGAGGAGCAGGTTTTGACGACGGCGCGGGCGCTGGCCGGTCGCGGCGTCTCGTTTTTTCGGGCGGGCATCTGGAAGCCGCGCACGCGGCCGGGCGGTTTTGATGGCGTCGGGCCGGAGGGGCTGGACTGGCTTGTCCGCGCGCGCGCCGAAACCGGTTTGAAAATTGGAACCGAAGTCGCGGAGCCTTCGCATGTGGAGGCCTGTTTGGAGCGAGGTCTCGACGTGCTCTGGGTGGGCGCGCGCACCACCACCAATCCGTTCTCCGTGCAAGCGATCGCGGACGCGCTCAAGGGCGTTGATGTTCCCGTTTTCGTGAAGAACCCCATGAGCGCGGACATCGGGCTGTGGATCGGAGCGATCGAACGGTTGGCGAACGCCGGCCTCACGAGGCTCGGGGCGATTCACCGCGGCGTGAGCTCGTCGCTGGAGATGCGCTATCGCAACGCGCCGGCCTGGAAAATGCCGATCGAGTTCATGCGGCGTTTTCCGGAGACGCCGATCATCTGCGATCCGAGTCATATTTGCGGAAAAGCCGACTTGATTCCCGCGATCGCCCAAGAGGCGATGGATCTGCTGTTCGACGGATTGATGATCGAGGTTCACCCCGATCCCGCGGGCGCGCTGTCCGACGCGGCGCAGCAACTCACGCCGGAGCGGTTTGTTTCGCTGATCGAAAACCTGGAGTTGCCCAGCGAGAAAAGCGACAGCGCGGCGTTCATGAACCGGATGAGCGAGTTGCGTGGCGCCGTGGATGAAATCGATAGCCAACTGTTGGAGTTGATTGGCGGACGAATGGAGATCGTCCGAGAAATGGGCCGGCTGAAAACCGAGCTCAACGTTTCCACGTTGCAACCGGATCGTTGGCGGGAAATTCTCGTGGACCGCGTGAGGAAAGGCGTGGCGCTGGATTTGTCGGAAGATTTCGTTCTGCAGGTCATGCAGTCCATTCACGAAGAAGCCATACGACTGCAGGAACGCGAGCGCGTCGGCGTGGAATAAAGTGTTTTAGCGACTGTTCCGGTACTCGGCGTATTCGGCCGCGTTGATCGCGCCGTCTTTATTCGCGTCGATTTCGTCGAAGCCGCTACGCAGGCGTCCAATCACTTCGTCATTGGTGAGCTTTCCGTTTCGATCGAGATCGAATCGGCTCAGCATCGCCGCGAAAGCGGATCCGGAGTCCGCCGCTTTTTGAGCGGGGCGCTTCTCCGCGGTTTCCTGCCGGCCCATAACCTTTCCGGCGTACTCGTCTCGGTCGAGATAGATGATGTATTGCTGGCTCACTTCGATGTTTTTCTTCGAGGCGATGGAGTGGACGGAATAGTTGACCTGAAGCGCGAGCGGTTGGTTGAGGTCCAGCTTGCGGCCTTGCAGCAGAAACTCGCGCGGTTCGGCGTCCGTGGCCGTGGCCGTGACGCGCTGCGCGGAATTGATGGAGGGCGCGACCACGCCTTGCCGCGTCTTGAGCTGATAATTCAGCGGCTCGCCCAGATTGTTCCATTCCACTTGGTAAAGCGGATCGATATGAAAGCCCAGATAGAGTTTCCCGTCACCCGTTTCAAGCATTTCGGTGTTGGCTTCCACGCGAACCTTCACGTAGTGCGGCGCGCGCGATTCCATCGGCGTGAGTTGCAACGGTTCGAACTTTTCGGTTTTCGCGTTCACCGTTACTCGCGGGGCGTAATTCGCCTCCATCATGTTGACGGGCTCGATGCTCGCGGTCGGAATAACGTCCAACGGCGTGGTGGTCGGGGCTTGCCCAACGGCTTCCGCCAGCGCGTTCCGCAACGCCTCGATATCGGAGATTTCTCCCGCGTGGATTTCGGTCCCGTCGGCGGAAAAAACGAACACGTCGTTGATTTGTTTTGGCGCGAGCGCCTTCGCGGTCTGGTTGTCCATCGCGTCGTGAAGCCACGGGATGGACGTCGCGAGATTCTCCGCGGCGAGCTGCGTTTGCCGAGCACGTTCCTTTAGATGGTAAGGCTGAAGAAACCCGTTGTTTTCCGGGTGCTTTAAATAGCCGTGAATGTAGCTGAACCGCGCCCCGAGCGGCGCGTAATCCCGCGCCAGCGCCTCGACGTCGCGGTAGTTCTCGATGAACCGCGGGTCGGTCAGGTCGCCGAAAACCAAGACGGAGCAAGCGCCCTCGGACACGACGCCGCGTAATTTGATTTTGAGGCCGCGGGCGTTGTAGACATAGACGTCGGGCAGTTGGCGTTTTATTATCTCAACGACGACGGGGGCTTCAACGACGACCGGTTTCGGGTTTTCGAGTTCCTGGAACTTCTTCGCGGCCTCGCGGGCGATTTTCTCGCCCTCTTCTCTGGATTCAACCACGCGCGACAGGGAATCGCTTCCGATGTTCTCGCTACCCTTGGTGCCTCGGTTTTTCGCGAAGGAGGTGCTCAGTAGCACGGTGGTCGCGCCTTTGGCGTTCGCGATGGCGCCGGCGCCGCGCGCGGAAAAATTCTTCTCGAAGGAGCATCCGTTCAGCACGGGCGTGAAGGGACCGATGAAGGCCGCGCCGCCGCCGTTTTCCCGCGCGGAGTTCTCCGAGATTTCGCAGTCGAGCATCTCCAGCGAGAGCCCCTGATCCGCTCGCTCGACCCGCGCGACGATCGCGCCGCCGTGGCCGTCGGTGGAGTTGTAGAGGAACGAGGCGCCCGCGATTCGAGCCTCGGCGCCGGGGGCGATCGAAACCGCGCCGCCTTGCTTCGGAGCGTAGTTCGATGAAAAAATGGAGTTTTGAATGGTTAGTTTCGTCTTGCCGCTCGTCGCGATCGCTCCGCCGGAATCGCCTGAGTTCGAGTAGAAGGTGCAGTTCGTGACGGTCAGCTCGGCGGCGTCGACCATTATCGCGCCGCCGATTTCCGCGTTGTTTTTCTCGAACACGCAGTTGGCCGCGACGACGTTCGCCGCGCCCGGGGGAATAAGCAGGCCGCCGCCGAGGCGGTGTTCAGCCGCCGAGTTGGCGTTGCCGCGCGAGATGATGAATCCGTCGATCCGGCAATTTTCGGCGGCGGTGATCACGTGATAGCTGTTGTCGGAAACCGATCCCACGCGGCCGAGGTCGCCGCTGAGCACGGTGCGGTTGGCTTTCGGGTTGCGGTCGAGGCGGTTGGTTTCGACGCCGCGGAATCCGCCGTAAATCTTGAGGTTCGGCGAGAGTTCGATCGTGTTGGCTCGACCGCCGATCTCGGGTTTGTACACGCCCGACTTAACCCAAATCTCGCCGCCGCCGTTCGCGGTCGCGTTGGTGATGGCCGTCGTTAGGTCTGGAAACGCGCTGCGCCAAGAGTCGCCGGTGGGCGCCTCGCCTTGGAAGGCGCCATCGACGTGATAGGTTTTCAGTTCCGCGGCCGCGACGCCCACGACGCACAGCGCGGAGAAAGTCAAAAGCGGTTTGCGGTTCGATTTTTTAACGAAAAACATAGCCGGTATCTCTATCATGGGACGGTTTCGCGCTCAAATCAAAAGCTCGCTCAGTTAGTCCGCTCGAAGGCCTCCGCGGCGCGGCGCCGGGCGGGCCGCCCATTTTGAACGAGGAATGAACTTGCGTTGATTCGCGGGGAATCATTACATTCCGCGTTCTTCCAAACGGAGAGATGTCTGAGTGGTTTAAGGTACCGGTCTTGAAAACCGGAGAGGCGCAAGCTTCCGGGGGTTCGAATCCCTCTCTCTCCGCCAC
>JARFRL010000013.1 GCA_029287275.1 Pontiella desulfatans | reverse complement strand
GAGTGAAACCACACAATTAACTAACGAAATAAAACACTACCTGTCAGAGCGAATCCATACACTGGTTTCGCATGCAAAAGACAAAAACGATACTTTGTTCAAATTTGCACGCACTGAGATCATGAGTCTGCTTTGGCGATTCACGGCTGATGGCATGAAAAAGGGTTATCTAGCTCGAGATGCGATCAAATATAAATGCACACACATTCCCTACACACAGAAGGCCAAAGCAGTTCTGGATTCCAACGAGACAAAAGGATTGCGTCATGAACATGCAGTACCAAGGAAATTCATTGCTGAAGAAATTATCAAGCGCAACGAATCACCTGTGGAAATATGCAGTTTTATTGATCAGTACTGCAAAGCAGTCCTCGTGACGAAGGAGGAAGACTCAAGACTAATGCCAAAAAGCTCTATGCCTGATTCATGGGATTGGAATGATGATATTTATCAAAGGTACGATGATGCAAATATTAAAATCACCTTCCCTTAAAATACATAATAAATTTTCGAACCAGCCATCTGAGGTTGTCCGTCATAAAAAGGGGTTACTTCAGTCCGCCTAGTTCGTTATATTGTTTTTCAGCAATAAAGGGGGCAGCCCGTGAAATGTCGCATTGTGTTTCTGAGTTTCATCCCCGCCGGGTTGTCGGTTTGGTCGAAAGCGGAGATCGCTCTGGACACATTGGACCGATGCCCCATGTGCAAACGAGAAGCGATCCATCCGGTCGTCCCGGTGGTTCGCTTTTTCAGCAACCACGCCGCCGCTTGTTTTTCCACGCGCGTCGTCTTCTTGCGTTCCATGCGTTCTTTCGCGGTTAGTTAGGTTTTCCCGTCCGAGCGGAATGGTCCTGTGTTACTAAAGGTTGGCCGCGCGACGAGGACGTCGCTCGGACGGACAAGCGACGAGGACGTCGCCTCCACGCGTCGGGGGGCGCGTCTTTTTTTCCCATCGCGCCTCGGGGTTTTTTTTGGCACGTTGGTCCGCGTGGAAAATCGACTGATCATCTTCACCCGTTATCCCGCGCCCGGCACGACCAAGACGCGGCTAATTCCGAGCTTGGGCGCCGAGGGCGCGGCGGCCTTGCAGCGCGCGATGACCGAGCACGCGGTTCGGCAGGCGTTGCGCGCCAACGCGCGGGTGGAGGTTCGTTATGAAGGCGGTTCCGCGGAGCGGATGCGGGAATGGCTCGGCTCCGACATCGCCTACGTCGAGCAAGGCGCGGGCGATCTGGGTGAGCGGATGGCGCGCGCGTTCGCGGAAAACTTCGAGAAACGGCCGGGCCCCGTCCTCATCATGGGCGCGGACTGTCCGACCAACGATGGGAAGAATCTTCAGGACGCGTTCGAGGCGTTGAAGACGAGCGATTGCGTGATCGGCCCCGCGACGGACGGGGGGTATTACCTGATCGGGACGAAGGTTCCATGCCCCGCGCTTTTTGAGGGGATCGAGTGGGGGAGCGCCCACGTGCTGAGCCGGACGCGCGCGGCGGCGGAGGCGGCGGGGCTTTCCGTTCATCCATTGCCCGAGCTGAGCGATGTCGATCTGCCGGAAGACGTCCCGCCGCGTATCTCCGTGGTCATTCCGACGCTCGGCGAGGAGGAGATGCTGTCGCGGGTGATCGGTCGGTGCCGCGAGGGATTCGGCGTCGAGGTCATCGTCGCGGACGGCGGCGGCGCGGATCGATCGTTGGAGGCGGCCGTTGGCGCTCGGGTGATCGAGGTGGAAGGCGGCCGCGCGGCCCAGCAGAACGCCGGCGCGAAGGCCGCGGACGGCGACGTGTTGTTGTTTCTGCACGCCGACACGATGTTGCCGGAGCGGTGGGACTGGATCGTCCGCGAAGCGCTAAGCGATCCGACGGTCGCGCTCGGCGCGTTCAGCTTCAAGGTGCGGGAGGAGATCCGCGGCGTGAAGTTCATCGAGCAGACGACGAACCAGCGCTCGCGCGGGGGCCGGATGCCGTACGGCGACCAAGGCCTGTTTCTGCGCCGCGAGATGTTCGAAAAGGTGGGCGGTTTTCCGGACCTTCCGATCATGGAGGATTACGCCATCGTTCGCGCGTTGGGCGCCGTCGGCGAAATCGTCACCGTTCCGGAGGCCGCGGTCACGTCCGGCCGCCGTTGGTTGAAGCACGGGGTGTTCAAGGTCACGCTGGTCAACAAGCTGATGATCGCGGGCTATCATTTGGGCGTCGCGCCCGAAAAGCTGGCTAGGTTTTATCGACGCGCCTGAACGCCCCGTTTTTCAGGCGCTTCTCGTACGCCTTCATTTCGCGGAAGACGACGCCCGAAAGCAGGATGAGACCGATCAGGTTTGGAATGGCCATCAGCGCGTTGAAAATGTCCGCGAGCAACCAGATGAGTTTAAGCCCGCCGATCGCGCCGACGGTGATCAGCGCGACGAAGAGCCGGCGGTAGATCGGAATCGCCTTCGGGCCGAACAGGTATTCCGCGCAGCGGTCGCCGTAGTAGGACCAGCCCAGCATCGTCGAATACGCGAAGAACATCAGCCCGAAGCCGACCAGATATTGCCCCCAGCCGAACAGCCCTTTTTGAAACGCGTGCGCGGTCAGCGCGCCGCCGTTGTGTTCGCCGCCGTACGCGTCGGTCACGAGAATCACCAGCGCGGTCAGCGTGCAGATCAGAATCGTGTCGATGAACGGACCCAGCATCGCGACGACGCCCTCGCGGATCGGCTCGTTGGTTTTCACCGCCGCGTGCGCGATCGGCGCGGAGCCCAGCCCCGACTCGTTGGAGAAAACGCCGCGGGCCACGCCGTAGCGGATGATGGTGCCGAGCGTGCCGCCCGCCGTCGCGTGCGGCGTGAAGGCGTGCTTGAAGATCAGCGCGAACGCGTCCGGAATCGCGCCGGCGTGGAGGACGAGAATCGTCACCGCGCCGGCGACGTAGAAGGCGCACATGAACGGAACGATCACGCCCGCGACGTTGGCGATGCGCTTGATGCCGCCGAGAATCACGACGCCCGCGAGCAACGAGAGGGCGAGTCCGGTGATCAGGCTCATCCAGGAAACCTCGAACCCGGCCCACGGCGAGAAGCCATGGGACAGCAGGGACTCCGGCAGCAGATAGCCCAGACCGTTCACGACCTCGTTGGCCTGCACCATGTTGCCGATGCCAAAGGAGGCGATCACGCCGAAGAACGCGAACGCGCCGCCGAGAAAAGCCCCGAGCCGTTTGTTCTTCAGCCCCGTCTTCAAATAATACATCGGCCCGCCGCTCGCGGAGCCGTCGGCGTGGATCGTTCGGTATTTCACCGCCAGCGAGCAGGAGGCGAACTTGGTGGCCATTCCCACCAGCGCCGTCAGCCACATCCAGAAGATCGCGCCGGGCCCGCCGAAAAAGATGGCCGTCGCCACGCCCGCGATGTTGCCGGTGCCGATCGTCGCGGAAAGCGCCGTCGCGAGCGCCTTGAAGTGGGTGACGTCGCCGGCCTCCTCCGGCTGGTCGTATTTGCCGCGCACGCACGCGAGCGCGTGGCCGAGATGGCGGACCTGAACGAAGAGCAGCCGCGCCGTGAGGTAAAGCCCCGTGCCGACCAGCAGGGATATCGTGAACCACCCCCACACGAATCCATCGATTTTATTCAGCCACTCGCTCAACCACTCCATGCGAAAAACCTCCGTTGAACCTAACGTAAAACGCGCCGCGGCGTTTGGCAATCCATTGCGCGATTGACCTGCTTTATAAGATCAATATAATGGAACGATGTTTTCGTTGCTTACAAAAACACTGACGTTAGTATTAATTGCTAGCGTCGCGCGCGGCGGAGCGCTCGAGGAGCTGACGGAAGAGCTCGCCGCCGCGACGGACCCCGGCGCCGTCCACCGCCTCAAGGCCCGCGTCGCCAACGCCGCGGTCGCGCGGCTGGAAACGGAACCGCTTTCCTCGGCCGAAAAGAAAAAGCTGATCGCCCAAGCGCGCGCCCATTGCGCCGACGTCCAGCTCGGCGCGATGGATCTTTGGTTCGGCGACTCCATCGTCACGTGGGCGCGGCTGATGATGCTCGCAGGCGATTGGAAAGGCGCGCGCTCGGCGCTGCTCGATCAAGCCGAGGTGCTGGAGAACATCGAAAAGAATCTCGCCGCGAACAACATCCCGATTTCCTCCATCAGCCCGGTCGCGGGCGGTCGCTACGCGCTCGGCGAAACCTATCGCGTCGAATACGAGCGGACCGGCGAGCTGGTACCGGCGGTCGCCGCGCTGAAACATTTTTACAACGTGCACGTGAAGTACGGCGATAGTCCCTGGGGTCCGCCCGCGCGGGAAAAGGCGGAAGCCGCCCAGGCGTTCGTGGAGAGCGAGGGCAAGCGCGTTCGGATCGATCTGGGTCCGCACCGCGCCGCCTACGTCGCGGCGATGTTCAAGCTCGGGGCCCGGCTGGTCGCGGAGGAACAACACGAAGAGGCGCTCGAACCGCTCGATACCGCGCTCAACGTTTTCCCGGAGTCGGGGCCTTCCATTCCGGCGGCGCGGAACCTGGGTGTCTGCTTCGCGCGCCTCGGCGACCAGGAAGCGGCCTTCGCGACCGCGGAGTATCTGGCCGAACGCTTCGCGGCCGACACCAACGTGCCGAGCGCCGTTTTGTCCATCGGCCGTCAATACATCGACGCGGGGGACGACGAACCGGGCGAGCGGATCTTCGCGCTCTATCTCGCCGCTTTTCCGGACGATCTCCGCCGCGCCGACATCCTCTCTTTCTTTGCGTGGAAGGCGTATAAAGCCGAGGATTGGCCGGACGCCGTCGCGCGGTTCCACGCGCTGGAAACCGAGTTGCGCCAACGCGGAGAGACGGGCGCGGCGCTGGAGAAGGCGGTGTTCGTGCAGGTCACGCGTCCCGAAGAGGCGGCGAAGCTCGCGCGCTTCATCGCGGAATTTCCCGACTCCGAGCTGGTGCCCGCCGCGATGAGCAAGCGGGCGCGGGCGTTGCTGGTGGCGGGCGATTTCGACGGCGCGTTCGCGGCGTTGCAGGAGCTGGGCGAACGCTATCCCGACGCGCCCGAGGCCAAAGGCTCGCTCGTTGGCTTGATCGACGCGGCGGTGGAGGCGGGACGGTTCGATGTCGCCGAGCGGGTGCTTGATCGCATGCTCGCGGATAAACAAGCGTATGGCCACGCGGTCTATGTTTCGACCGGCGAAGGTCTGCTCGCGGCGAAGCGCTTCCGGCTGGCGGAAAAGGCTTTCGCCGCGGTCCCGCTGAACGCGAAGCGGGAACACGTGGAACGGGCGCTGTTCGGTCTGGGCGCGGCGCGCTATGGCGACGCTCGTTTCGAGGATTGCGTTTTGACGATCGACTACCTGCTCGCGAAGCATCCGACCACGAGCCGGTTCCGCGCCGCGCGGCTCACGCAGGCCCGGGCGTTGGTCGAGCTGGGCCGGACGGAGGAGGCGGTCGGCGCGTATGGCGAGGTGCTCGCGGCGCGGCGGGATCTCGCCGTGGCGCTGGAGCTCGCCGCGATTCTTCCCGATCCGGAGGAAAAGCTCGCGGCCTATCAGCGCGTCGCGTTGCTGGCGGATCCCGCCGCGCGCGAGAACCGCCCGCTGATCGCCGAGAGCGTGCTGGCGAGTCTGCCGCTCTGCGCGGAACTCGGCAAGCGCGAGCTGTTGGTCCGCAACTGCGAACAGTTCGCGGAGCTGTTTCCCGAGCACGACCAACTTCAAACCGTCGCGCGATACCGCAAGGAGGCCGAACGTGCGTTGGTTCATTAGCCTCATCCTTTTCGTGGCGTGTTGCGCCGACGCGGCCCACGTGATCACCACCTCCGGGCGCCAGATCAACGGCGCGGAAATCTCCGCGACCGCGGACGGATCCGTCACGCTCACCACCGCGACCGGACAGACGATGACGTTTCGGAAGGGGCAATATCGCTCCGCCGCGACCGACCGGCCGAAGGAACTCGCGCGGGCGGAGGAGCTGATCGAGGCGGGCGAGGGCGAACGGGCGGTTCCGCTGTTGAAGAACGTGAAGAAGGAATGCCGCTTCCTCGCGTGGGACCAGCGGGCCATCGAGCTGCTCGCGGATCACTATTTCCAAACCGGCCGGTTCGCCGCGGCCGCGGCGGAGTTCCAACTGCTGGACGTTCAAAGCCCGGAGGTGTCGCGCAAGGCGCGCGAGGCGATGATCCAGTCCGGCGACGCGGAAATCGTTTTGAAGGCGCTGAACGAGGATATCGCCCATGGCGACCGGGCCGCGGCGGCGAAGGCGTATTTAACGCGCGGCGATCTGAAAATCACGGCGGGCGACGAGGACGGCGCGCGAAGTGATTGGTTGAAGGTCGCGCTGTTTTTCAAAGCACAACGGGAAGAGGCCGCGCTGGCCGAAGAGAAGCTGAAGGAGTAGGAAATGAGAAAGTGGTTGGTGGTCATGTTGGTCGCGGCGTCCGCGTCGGCCGTTGTTGGACAGGAAGCGGAAGTCGTGAAGAGCGAGGCGGTTCAGGCCGCGGAGGACGCGCCGGAAGAGGGGTCGGGCTTCATCGACGTCGTGCGCGGCGGGGGGAGTCTGGGCATGTTTCTCTGGCTTGGTCTGGCCGGACTTTCGCTGGCCGCGGGCGCGCTGACCGTGGACTCGTTTCTGAACATCCGCGCCTCGAAGATCATTCCCAAGACGCTGGTCTCGCTGGTGCGCGAGGCGATCGAGGACGGCAGTCTGCGCAAAGCGGCCCAACGGTGCAAGGACGTGCCCGGGCCCTATTCCAACATTCTGCTCGCGGGCTTCGAGAATTTCGAGGACGGCTTCGACACCGCGCAGGAGGCCATCGGCATCGCGGCCGACATGGAGAGCGAGAAGATGCTGCAGCGCGTCAACTATCTCAACGTCGTCGGCAACCTCGCGCCGATGCTCGGGTTGCTCGGCACGGTGCAAGGCATGATCCTCGCGTTCGCGACGCTCGGCACCACGTCCGGCGCCGCGAAGAACGCGCTGCTCGCGATCAACATCTCGCAGGCGCTCTACACCACCGCCGCCGGCCTCGTCATCGCCGTGCCCGCGCTCGGCTTCTATTTCTTTTTCCGCAACCGCGCCGCCAAGGTCATCCTCACCATGGAAGGCCTCGTGATGGAAGTGATGAAGGGGTTGAAGAATGGAGCGTCAAAGGTCTAGAGGTCCAAGGGCGAAGGTCCACGGACTTTTGGCCTTCGACTTTCCGACCTTCGACCGGATTTCATGAAACGAAACTTCCAGAAAAAAGAAAGCGGCGGCGTGAACATGACGCCGATGATCGACGTCGTCTTTCAGATGATCATCTTTTTCGTCTGCACCGCGCAGTTGGAGAAGGAGATGTTCAGCGAGTTCATCCGCCTCGCCGATTCGCCCAACGCGCCGGAGATGGCCGGCGAGAAGGATCCGCGTACCATCACCATCGAGGTCGACGCCGACGGGCGGACCACCATCGGCGGCACGCGCTTGACCGCGCCCAAGTTGAAAAACCTGTTGGTGAAAGTCGTCGCGGACTACGGCGTCCACGGGCCATCCATTCCGATCCTCATCCGCGCCGACGCCGCCGCGCGCCACGCCCGCGTCAAAACCGTGATGGACGTCTGCGCGGGCGCCGGGCTCTACAAGATCGCGTTCGTGGCGGTGAAGGACGCGGCCGAAGGCCGGGTGGGTCGAACGTCGGAAAGTCGAAGGTCGAACGTCGAATAGCGCGTCGCCGAAAAGGAGAAAGAATGAACCAAGTGAAAAGGTTTGAGGATTTACGAATTTGGCGAGAAGCGAGGACGCTCGTTAAGGAGATCTATGAGGACACGCGGGGAAACAAGGACTGGGGATTCCGCGACCAGCTTCAACGCGCGGGGGTTTCGGTAATGAACAACATCGCGGAGGGGTTCGAGAAAAGCTCCGACATCGAGTTCGCCCGTTTCCTCGATATCGCGAAAGGCTCCGCGGGAGAAGTCAGAAGCATGTATTACGCCGCGGAGGATTTGCGTTATGTCGCGCCCGAAGTGGCGACGACTCGCCGCGCGTTCGCGCGCGCGATTTCCAAGGGCATCGGGAAGCTGGAAGGATACCTGCGAAAATGACCTTCGACCTTCGACGTTCAGACCTTCGACCGCGGGGCGGTGAATGAAAACGAACCCTCGCCGAACAAACCGCCACGCCGCTCAAAGCGACGCCGAGATCGAGGTTTCGATGACGCCGATGATCGACGTGGTGTTCCAGCTGCTGATCTATTTTCTGGTGACGTTCAGCACCGCGGACGTGCTGGCCCACCTGGATGTCTCGCGGCCGACGCCGGACGCGGCGGCGTCGAACCAACCGCCGCCGGCGGACATGATCCGGGTCGCGGTCGCGCCGGAGGGATACGCCATCAACGGGCGCGACGTGACGGAGGACGAGCTGGCCGGGCTATTGGAGCGGCTGGCCGCGGTCAGCCTGAAACAGACCGTGCTGGTGACGTGCGCCGACGCGTCGCTCCACGGGCGCCTCATCACCGCGCTCGACCTGTGCGCCGCGAACGGCCTGACCAAAATCTCGGTCATGTCGGGGAAATAGCCACGAAGAGGCGCAAGAGGCGCGAAGACATACGTGCGGGAGGAAGACATGGAATGGAATAATGTTAATGAGCTTCGCGACCAGATTAGGAAGACTAGTCTGGATATTCACCCATACCATCGGTCAGGTCACTTGGAGAAAATCTATGAGAACGCGCTGGCCCATCGCCTGAAAGCGGCCGGCTTAGATGTGAAACAACAGTACCCGCTTGTCGTGCGCGACGAGGACGGAACCAAGCTGGGGGAGTACTTCGCGGATCTCTTGATCGAAGGGAGGCTTATCGTTGAACTGAAAGCATGTAGATCGGTCGCGGACGAGCACGTCGCTCAGTTGCTTGGATATCTTCGGTCATCGGGCATGGAACATGGGTTGTTGATCAACTTCGGCGCGCCGAAGCTTTTCATTAAAAAATACATATTCACACGGAATCCAAATCTGAAAGGACTCGGATCTAAAGCCTTGTTGATCGGCCTTTGCGTTTCTTGCGCCTCTTTGTGGCCATCCATTCGTTCGCTATGAAGCCATCAGGAAACAACCTATTCAGTAAAATGGGTGGGCCGGCGGTTTCGATCGTCGCGCATGTGGTCCTCGTCGTGGTGCTGTTGAAGGTGTTGGTTTTCCGCGCGCCGAAGGAGGAGCGCGCCATCGACGTGCGGGTGGTGGAGGAACGAATTAGAAAATTGGACGAGCTCGAGAAAGCTCCGCCGGAGGCCGAACCGGTGGAGACGGAAAGCGAGGCGCTGGACGCGCCGGACGAGCTCGCGGACGAGTTGCCGCCGGATGAGCTGAACCTGGATTCGATGCTGGAGTCGGAGCTGGATCTGAGCGGGTTGGATTCCGTCGCGGAGATCGAGAGCCCGCTGGTGTTGAAGGGGCTGATGGTGGGCCGTTCCGCGGCGGGGCGGAAAAAGCTGCTGCGCGCGTTTGGCGGGCGGTATGGCGGCCAGGCGGAGAAGGCCGTGTTGAAAGGGTTGGACTGGCTCCAATCGGTTCAGCGCGAGGATGGCGCGTGGGGCGTCGGAACCAGCGGTAGCATGACCGCGAAGCAGGAGCGGGCGCGGTTGACCGGTCTGGCGTTGCTCGCCTATCTGGCCCACGGGGAAACGGCGCAGTCGGAAGCGTATGGCCGGACGGTGGAGCGGGCGACGCGCTATCTGTTGAACGAGCAGGACGCGAAGACCGGCCGCTTTTGTCCGTTCTCCAAAACGATCGGTTCGCACGACGACATCGGCGTCTATGGCCACGCGATCGCGACCTACGCCCTGACGGAGGCGTACGCGCTGACCCGCTCGCCGGTTTTAAAGGAGCCGGTCGAGCGCGCGGTGAAGGTGATCGTCGACGGGCAGCAACCGGGCGGCGGGTGGGACCATCGCTACCAGCGCGAGAAGTGGAGCGATCTATCGGTGGGCGGTTGGCAGGTGCAGGCGCTGCGCGCGGCGGAGTCCGCCGGCGTTCAGGTGGAGGGGGTTTCCACGGCGCTGAAAAAGTCGGTGCCCTTCGTGCAGGGAACGCACGCGGGCGAGGGAAAGTTTTACTACCGGCTCGGGAACAAGACGCCCAACGCCGATCTGGACTACATGACCGGCGTCGCGGTGCTCTGCATGCAGCTGGCCGGAAGCAATCAGGTCGACGAGGTGAAGGCGGGCCTCGCGTATTTGAAGGACGTCGAGTGCGCGGACTGGGACGAGGGCTGGGAGAAGACCGCGCGGAACAAGAGCTTCAACATCGCGTACGAGTGGTACTACAACACGCAGGCGATCTTCCAAAAGGGCGGCTCCAAATGGACGAGCTGGAACAACAAGTTCGCGCCGATGCTCATCGAGGCGCAGGATCCGTCCGGCGCGTGGAAGCCGCCCTCGGAAACCGGCGAGGAACGCTCCAAGGACACGATCTACACCACCAGCTTCTGCTGCCTCTCGCTGCAGGTCTACTATCGCATTCTACCGTCCTTCGAAAAGGCCGACTTTTCGAACCGCCCCTTCGCGTTCGAGAACGACGTGAAGATCACGATCGTCAACGCGCCGCGCGCGGCGCCGGATTGACGCGGCTCGAGGAAGCGGACAAAACACTTGTGGAAAAATAAGGGTTTTGTAGGTTGTTCTTTTGTCGTTCGAGGGGAACAGGGGCTATGGGGATGAAGAAGATTTCAACGCTTTCGTCGGTGCTCGGCGCGACGATCCTGATCGGATTTTCCAGCCTCGCGCTGGGCGGCGCGGACGAAACCTATGAGCGCGGTCTGAAGGCCTACCAAGGCGATCCGGCGCAGGCGCGCGCGCTGTTCGTTCTGGCCGCGGAGCAGGGGAACGTTTCCGCGATGGTTGGCGCCGGACGTTGTTTCGAGGCCGAAAAGGATTTCGCGAAAGCGATCGAGTGGTACGAAAAGGCGGTCGCGGAAAACTCCATAAAAGCGTGCGAGGGCCTGGCGCGCGTATACGCCTCTTGCCCCGATCCCGCGTTTCACGATGGAGCGAACGCGGTCAAATACGCGGCGGCCGTTGCCCGTAAAAATCCGCGCGACGCCGAAACGCTCGCGCTGCTCGCCGCCGCTCACGCTCGGAATTTCGATTTCAGCGAAGCCGTCCGGATCCAGAAAACCGCGGTCCAGTATGGTTCAATGGAGCGCTCCAAGGAATTCAAACGTCGTGTAGACGCTTTTAAAGCGGGCGCGCCCGAACCCGCCGTCGCGACCGACGTATGGATTCTAGGCGCGGCCGACGCGGGATCGACCTGGGGCATGCGCGAAGAGGGCGCGCGCTGCCATAAGCGCGGCGATCTCGTTTTGGCGACGGCATGGTTTGAAAAGGCGATGAAGGCGGGCTCCGTTGAAGCGGCGCTCGCGCTGGGCGACGCGTTTCACCGTGGCGTCGGCGCCGACTTGAACTGGATCCGCGCCGCGGCGTGTTTCTCCCTCGTCCGCGACGGAGGCGGCGAATTGGGCGAAACGCGCGCGCGGTGGTTGAACGCCTTCGAACCGATTTATGAAAAGCTGGAGGGCGAATCCGCCGAGGCGTGCTTCGAAGAGGGTACGCGCCGGGAAAAATGGGTGGACGAAATCCTCGCGCGAGCGAGCCGGATCCCGGAAGCGCGGGAAAAGTCCGTCGCGATCCGCGCGTCGCTTCTCCAGGGCGTGCTGTTTTATTTCGCCATCGCCGACGCCAAGGGAGAGCCGCGCGCCGCCGCGGAGTTCGAACGGGTTCAAAAAAGCATCGAGGCTTCCACGCGGACTCTTGGCCCGGAAAAGAGCGGTTGATCCGTTCGAGGCCACGGACAAGAACGAACGCTACCACGACTCGTTGAAAACCACGCCGGAGCGGTAGGAGCAAAAGGCGAAGGCCCAATGAATAAGTCGTCAAAGCGCTTCCGACCAGCGGGCGGACCTTGACGTTCGGGGCTAAACCTTCTCGATGACCGCCGCGCCGAAGGTGAAGCCGCCGCCAAACGCGGTCAGGCCGATCAGCGTGTCTTTCTCCAGTTCCGGAACGAGCTCGCAAAGCGCGATCGGAATCGTGTTCGACGAGGTGTTGCCGTATTTCCGGATGTGGTTGAACATTTTTTCCGGCGGGCATTTGATCGTTTTGCGGATCGCCTCGATGATGCGCTCGTTGGCTTGGTGCGGCACGATGTAGTCGAGATTGTCGACGGTGACGCCGCGCTCCTGGCACGCGTTGTCGAGCACGTCGATCATCTTGCGGACCGCGAGTTTGAAAACGGTCAGGCCTTCCATCTCGATCACTTCGCCGCTGCCCATGTTGGGCACGTAGAGCACCTTCTCGTCGACGCCGGTCGCGGAGAGGAACGGGCGGTTGAGTTTCACCTCGATGTTGCCGGGGCGCTTTTCGCAACTGACGAGCGACGCGGTCGCGGCGTCGCCAAAGAGCGCCATGGTTTTCTGGTCGTCGTGGTTCACCATCGGCGAAAGGGTTTCCGCGGTGATGACGATCACTTTCTTGTCCGGCGCGTTGGTGAGGAAGTCGAAGGCGGATTGCAGCGCGTACATGTAGCCCGAGCACGCGGCGTTGACGTCGTGCGCCTGCATGAGCACCTCGCCTTTCTCGGGGCTGAGCGCGTGCAGCACCTGGCACGCGAGCGACGGCGTCATCGCCATCGGCGTGCCGGTGGAGCAGATGAGCGCGCCGATGTCGGAAATGGACAGGTTTTCTTTTTCGAGCAGTTGCTTCGTCGCGTCGACCGCGAGGGACAGCACGTTCTCGTCGCCGTCGATCCAGTAGCGGTTCTCGATGCCGGTTCGTTTGCGGATGGCGTCGGAGTCCCACTCGCCGTGGCCCTGCAGCAGCTCGTCGTTGGTCAGATGCCGCGAGCCGAGCACGGTGGTGATGGTGGAGATGTGGATTGAAGCGTGAGCCGTGAGGCCTGATGCTTGAACAACGGGGGCGGCTTCCGCGGAACGGCGGCGCTCCATGATCGGCGCGCCGGGATCTTCTTTCGTGAGCGGCTTGAGTTGCGCGGCCTCGTCGGACGCGATCTTCAGCATGGGGGTGCCGACGGTGAGCGTGTCGCCTTCCTCGATCAGGATTTCCGCGACGACGCCGGAGACCGGCGCGGAGATGTCCATCGACGCCTTATCGGCCTCGACCGACGCGATCAGATCGCCTTCCGCGATCGTTTGGCCCACGCTGACGAACAGGTTCGCTACGTTGATGGTTTCGTCGGACGGACTGGAGCCGATGGCCTTGACGGTGACGGTTCCGGCCTCGTCTTCGACGGGCTTTTCCCACCGCAGATCAACCTCGAGCAGCTCGCAGCATTTCTCGAGCGTACGCTTGAAGGAGGGCAGGATCTCGATCTGGCAGGAGAAGTCGTAGGGAATGTAGGTGTCCGGCCGGGTGACGCGGGCGACCTGAACCTCCGCGCCGGCTTTCTCGGCGATGGCCGCGACGATCTCGCCGCCCATGCCCGCGGTTTGGTTGTCTTCGTGCACGACGATCAGCTTGCCGGTCTTCCTCGCGGAGGCGAGGACGGTTTCCTCGTCCCACGGGAAAATGGTGCGCAGGTCGATGACCTCGGCGTTGACGCCGATCTCCTTCAGGGCTTCCGCGGTCCGTTCGCAGACGGGCATCGCGCCGCCCCAGCTGACCAGCGTGATATCCTGGCCGACGCGCGCGACGCGCGCTTTACCGATCGGGACGTACTGTTCGGCGACGTCGGCCGAGGTGGCGCTGGAGCGGTCGTTGATGAGGCTCTTGGGGAAGAGGAAGACGGACGGGCGTCCGGACTCCGCGATGGCGTTGAGCAGACCCGCGGCGTCGGCCGCGGTGGACGGCATGAAGACGTCGACGCCCGGCACGTGCGCGCAGATGGCTTCCATGGTCTGGGCGTGGTAGGGGCCGAGGCCCGGACGGTAGCCGCCCGCGATCGACATGATCAGCATGGGCGTTTCCCATTGGCCGTTGGTGCGCCACCACATGGCGCCGATCTCGGAAAGAATGTGGTTGTACGCGACCGGCAGGAAGTCGGCGAACTGCATGAACGCGACCGGCTTGCCGCCCGCGAGCGCCTGGCCCGTGGCGACGCCGAGAATGGTGTTTTCCGCGAGCGGCGCGTTGCTCACTTGGTTGGGGTAATCGTGGGAAAGGCCGCGGGTGAGTCCGAAGACGTCGCCTTTGGGATCTTCGATGTCCTGGCCGTGCAAGGTGGTTCTCGGGTCGTTGGCGAGCCGGTTTTTGAGCGCGGCGCGCATCGCCTCGAGCATGCTGAGTTCGCGGCCTTCTTCGGTTCCGCGGTATTCCGGGCGCGGTTCGGGCAGCGGGCGCTTGGCGGTGAACTCGGGTTTGGGCGTGGTGCCCTTGCGCGCGAGGTGGAACGCGGCGTCGATCTGTTCCTTCACGTCGTCCTCGACGGCTTTGACCGCTTCGGGCGCGACGCCGTTGGCCAGCAGCTGGTCGCGTAGTTTGGCGCAGGGGTCGGCGTTTTCCTGGGCCTGCTTGAGCTCGGCTTCGGAGCGGTAGACGGATTGGTCGTCGGCGTTGGTGTGGCTTTCGAGGCGCTCGACGTTGAGGACGACGATCCGCGGGCCGCGGTCGGCGCGCAGACCGGAAACGACCTCGCCGAATTTTTCGTGGGTCGCGACCGCGTCGGATCCGTCGACGCGGTGAACCGGCAGGCCGTAGAAGGAATCGGTTTCGCCGCCGGGCAGGGAGTAGAAGGTGTTGCCTTTGGTGACGGTGGAGAGCGCGAAGCGGTTGTCTTCGATGAGAAACAGCACGGGCAGGTGGGAACGGACGGCCTCGGCGACGGCTTCGTGGAAGTCGCCTTGCTGGGTCGCGCCGTCGCCGACGGAAACGAGCGCGAAGGGCGCGCCTTCGTCTTCCTTGATGGCGGAGGCGACGCCGACGGCCTGAAGGGCGTTGCCGCCGACGAGGGTCGGGGTGCTCATGATGTTGAGCGCGCGATCGCACGGGAAGGCCGGCATGCGGCGTCCGGCGGAGTTGGATTCCGCTTTGGAGAAGAGGCCGTAGAAGACGGTTTCGTAGGAGACGCCGCGGGCGTAGGCCAGCGCGCGGTCGCGGTAGTGCAGGTGCAGCCAGTCCGCGGGAACGAGGTGCGGCGCGAGCGCGGCGGAGGCCTCGTGCCCCGAGGAGGGGATGTAGAAAAAGACCTCGCCTCGTTGCGCGGCCGCGGATTGCAGCTGGTCGGTGTAGCGCGACGCGACCATGGGGCGGTAGAGTTCGAGTAGGTTGTCGTTGGGCGATATGCTCATTTATAGGTGCTTTCCAATTGAACGAAAATAGTATGGTAGGCCTTTTTGCAGGTCGATTCGTAAATTGGATTATCTGTAGTCTTTGACTCTCGCCGAAATGCCGGATAGGTTGTTGCTGGTTAAAGCTGTTTATAGGACTTCATGAAAAAACGAAACGTGGATCTAGTTTGCGATATCGCGGAGTTGATTTCGCTGGCCGACGCCGGGCGCGATCGCCGGGAGTTGTTGCGTAAAGTGGTGACTTCCGTCGCCGGACACATGCAGGCGGACGTCTGCTCGATCTACATTTACGACGAGGAGGAGCAACAGCTCACGCTACGCGCCACGCAGGGGCTTGATCAAAGCGCGATCGGGCAGGTGACGCTGCGGCTTGGCGAGGGCATCACCGGCCGCGCCATCCGCGAGTTGCGGCCGATCTGCGTTGGAAGCGCCTCCACCAGCGCGTCCTACAAGTTTTTCCCGGGCATTCACGAAGAGGACTACGAGGCCTTCCTCGCGGTGCCGATCCTGCGCGGTCTGCGGCGCATCGGCGCGTTGGTGGTGCAGGCCAGAGAGGCGAACTATTTCACGTCCAACGACGTGAAGGCCCTGCGCGCCATCGCCGCGCAGCTGGCCACCATGATCGAAAACGTGCAACTGCTGTCCGAGGCGCGCGAAGAGGCCGCCAGCGCGGCCACCGCCGCCGCGCCGAAGAAAACGATCACCGACGGCATCATCCGCGGCCGGTCGGCCAGCACCGGCACGGCGCGGGGCCAGGCCTATACCCTGGATTCGGTCAGCGCCGATTCCTGCGCGTTGCCCGATCCGAACGCCGAGCCGCACACGGCCGAGGATTTCGAGCGGGCCGTGGAGAAGACCGCGGAACAAATCGAGCAATTGCAGCGGCAGACCAGCGAGGAGCTGGCCGACGTCGCGGTGCTCATCTTCAGCGCGCATTTGCTGATTCTCGAGGACCAGCAGTTCACCGGGCGCATCGCCAACCTGATTCGAACCGGCACGGAGGGCGTCAAGGCCATCGCGACCGTCGTGCACGAGTACGTCGAGATCTTTTCCAAAAGCAAGATGCCCTTGATCCGCGAGAAGGTGCTGGACGTCAAAGACCTCGGCAACCGACTCACCCGCAACCTCCTGAACGAGGAGGCGAGCGAGTGCGACTACCGCGGCCAGATCATCATCGCGCACGAGTTGCTGCCCTCCGACATTCTCAAGCTCTCCGCCGAGAACGTCGAGGGATTCATCGTCAGCAGCGGCGTCACCTCGCACAACGCCATCATTTCGCGGTCGTTGGGCATTCCGATGGTCGCGGTCAGCCGCGAGCAGGCCGACGGAATCCCGGACGGCGAGGAAATGCTGATGGACGCGGAGCAGGGGATTATTTACCTGCGCCCGAGCCGCGAGGTGCACGCGAAGTACGAGGAGTTGGATTCCGCGTGGAAGATGCTGCACAACGCGGCCGACATGAAAAAGAAGACGCGCACCCGGTGCGGCGCGCGCGTCGGCATTCACGCCAACATCAATCTATTGAGCGATCTCAAGCTGGCCCGCGAGTTCAAGGCCGAAGGCGTAGGGCTCTACCGCTCCGAGTTTCCGTTCATCGTGCGCAACGACTTCCCCACCGAGGAGGAGCAGTACGTCATCTACAAGAAGCTCGTCGATGAAATGAAGGGCAAGCCCGTCACGTTCCGGACGCTCGACATCGGCGGCGACAAGATGCTCTCCTACTATTCCAACGTCAACGAAGCCAACCCGTTCCTCGGCATGCGCGCCATTCGCTTCTCGCTCCGGAACAAGGATATTTTCAGCCAGCAGCTACGCGCCTTTCTGCGCGCCGGCGCCGACGCCGACACGCGCATCATGTTTCCGCTCATCTCCTCCGTCGATGATTTCTGCGCCGCGCGCGACATCGTCCACGAATGCATGAACGGACTGGACGCGGAGGGGGTTGAATACAATCCCGAGACGAAGCTCGGCGCCATGATGGAGCTGCCCTCCGCCGTGGAGGTCGTCGACGAGCTCGCGGCCGAGGCCGATTTCCTTTCGATCGGTTCCAACGATCTAATCCAGTACATGCTCGCGGTCGATCGCACCAACGAGATGGTTTCGAATCTCTACCTCGCCCACCATCCCGCGATCCTGCGCGCCATTCATCGCATCGTGACGGCTGGGCTGACGCACGGGAAAGACGTTTCCATCTGCGGCGATCTCTCCGCGGATTCCCGGATGTTGCCGTTTTTGCTGGGCATCGGGCTGCGTAAATTCAGCATCGACATCGTCAACGCGCCGACCGTGCAGCGGTTGGTCAACAGCGTCGATCTGAAAGAAGCCGAGGAAATCGCCGGCATCATGCTTGATTTCGGCCGCGTCAGCGAGGTCGAGGCGTTTCTGCTCGATCGGAACCTAGCTCCCGACGTCGAAGCCTAAACCAAGGCGCTCGCCGATTCATCCGTCTTAAAGCGGAAGATCATGCGTCCACGCGGCGATACAAAAATGTCTCAATACGACGATGTCGGACGCAAATGTCATTTATGTAGGTTTTCTGGATGTTTCGGAAATATTTGTTAATGGTTGCCGCTTAGTGGACTAGAGAAGTACGGTTTCGGTGGCACACCTTGTGCGATAGGCGAGCCTCGGCCAACCGTGGCCGGTAGTCCAAATTGAGAAACCCTAATGGAGGATGCTAATGCGTAAATTCAAGAAAATCGCGACGCTCGCGCTCGCGCTTTGCGCCATCGTTTTACCGATGGCCACCATGGCGGAAGACGCCGCGCCGGAGATCACGGCCGCGGACGCCATGTTCACCGTCAACAACGTCTGGATGATGGTCGCCACGTTCCTGGTGTTCATCATGCACCTGGGCTTCGCGACGGTCGAAACCGGCCTGACCCGCGCCAAAAACACCGTGAACATTCTGTTCAAAAACACCGCGATCGTCGCGATTGGTCTGCTGACCTACACGCTGATCGGCTTCAACCTGATGTATCCGGGCTTCGCGGAAGGCTCCGCGGGCATCTTCGGCTTCGCCGGCTTCGGCGTCAGCTCGCCTGAAGGCGCGGCGGGTCTGATCGACTACGCGGGAGGAAATTACACCTACTGGACCGACTTCCTGTTCCAAGGCATGTTCGCGGCCACCGCGGCCACCATCGTGTCCGGCGCGGTCGCCGAGCGCGTCAAACTTGGGCCGTTCCTGATTTTCTGCACGATCTACGTCGCGATCATCTACCCCTGGGTTGGTTCCTGGAAGTGGGGCGGCGGCTGGCTCGACGCCAAAGGCTTCTACGACTTCGCGGGTTCCACCCTCGTTCACTCCGTGGGCGGATGGGGCGCGCTGGCCGGCATCATCGTCATCGGACCGCGCCTCGGCAAATATGTCGGCGGCAAGGTCAAAGGCATCATGGGTCACAACATGCCGTTGCTGACCATCGGCGTGTTCCTGCTGTGGCTGGGTTGGTTCGGCTTCAACGGCGGCTCGGTTCTGTCCGCTGATCCGGGCGCGGTTTCCTACGTGCTCGTCACCACCTCCCTCGCGGCCGCGGCCGGCATCATCGGCTCCATGACCATCTCGTGGATCGTTCAGAAACAGCCCGACCTCTCCATGGTCCTCAACGGCTGTCTCGCCGGCCTCGTCGGCATCACCGCCGGCGCGGACGTCGTCTCCGTCTCGGCCTCCATCATCATCGGCCTCGTGTGCGGTGGCGTGGCGGTTGTCTCCGTCATGATGTTCGATCGTCTGAAACTCGACGATCCGGTGGGCGCGACCACGGTTCACTTGGTCTGCGGCATTCTCGGCACGCTGTTCGTCGGCGTGTTCAGCGCGGACCACAGCCTCGGCGTTCAGGCGCTCGGCGTCGTGGCCTACGCGGCGGTCTGCTTCCCGGCGGCGCTGATTCTGTTCCTCATCCTGAAGTTCACCGTGGGCATCCGCGTGAGCAAGGAAGAAGAATTGAAGGGGCTCGACCTTGGCGAGCACGGTATGGAGGCGTATCATGGCTTCCAGTTCTTCACGAACGTCTAATTGGAAAGGAGCTAAATCATGAAACTTATCATCGCGTATATTCAGCCCGAGGCGCTCAACGACGTTAAACAGTCGTTGTACGACGCCGAAGTCTACAAAATGTCCGTCACCAACGCCATGGGCTGCGGACAGCAGAAGGGCTATCACGAAACCTACCGCGGCGCGGACATTGAAGTGAACCTGCTCAAAAAGGTTCGCGTGGAAATCGCCGTGAACGACGAATTCGTCGAAGCCACCACCGACGCCGTCATCAAGGGCGCCCGGACCGGCAACATCGGGGACGGAAAGATCTTCGTTCTCGACCTGCCGGAATGCATCCGGATCCGCACTGGAGAGAAGGGCGCCGAGGCCGTTGGCTAGACCACGAATCTCTCCTCACCCAGCGCCCCGACTTCCGTCGGGGCGCGCGGTGCCCGACCGTCGCGAGATGGGCGGGCGCTTTTTTTTCGGGGCGGACGGCGCGCGGATAAAGCCGAGCTCGCGGCTTCCATTTTTTTCGCGGGAACCCTAGAGTGCGGCACAATCAAGCGTCCGCGGGCGCGGATTTCGTTCGTTTCAAAAGCATCGCGGTGCGTCTCCGACGAGAAAAGGTAAGAAATAGATGGGATTTCTAATTAAATACATCGTTGTTTTTCTGATCAGCCTGGTCGCTTCGTGGCTTCTCGTTCCGGTGGTGAAGAAACTCGCTCCCGCGCTGGGCATGGTGGACGAGCCCGACGAACGCCGGATTCATAAAACGCCGATCCCGCGGTGTGGCGGCATCGCCGTCTTCATCGCGACGCATCTCGGCCTGTTGGTCGCGTTCTTCGGCCCGTGGGGAACGCTCGCGGGCAAAACGCAGGTGATCGACTGGGCGCTCATCTTCTTTGGTTCGCTCGGACTGTTGCTGGTCGGCATCTTCGACGATCGGTTCGACATGAAGGCGTGGTTCAAGCTGCTGGGGCAGTTGGGCGTCGCGTTGCTCATGTTTTTCGGCGGTTTCACGTTCGAGGCGTTTCTGGGCGTCCAACTCAACTTCTTCGTCAACATGGGCGCGACGCTGTTCTGGTTCGCGCTGCTCATCAACGCGTTCAACCTGATCGACGGCATGGACGGCGCGTGCGCGGGGCTCGGGATGATCGCCAGCGCGGGGCTCGCGGGCATGTTGCTATCGTTGCGGCAGCCCACCGACGCGCTCGTATTGGTCGCGTTGGCGGCCGCTTGCCTTGGTTTTCTGCGCTACAATTTCAATCCGGCCTCCGTGTTCCTGGGCGACTGCGGCAGCATGTTCATCGGGTTCATGCTCGCGGCGGTGTCGCTCAAGGCGAACGTGAAACAGTCCATGGTCGTCGCGTTGATCGTGCCGTTGCTGGCGGTGGGCGTGCCGGTGTTCGACGTGATGATGGCCGTCTGGCGGCGCTTGGCCCGCAAGCTGGTTTCGATGATCAAGGACGACGGCCTCGCGACCAAGGTGTTCGGCCCGGACCTCGACCATATCCACCACAAGCTGATGCGCGGCGGCATGACGCAACGCAAAGCCGCGATCGCGCTCTACGTCGCGGCGATCTTCATCTGCTTGATCGCGCTGGGCGCGACGGCGATGACCGACAACCGGGTGGCGTTGTTCATGATCGGCATGATCGTCGTGCTGCACGTGGTCGTTCGGCAAATCGCGCAGATCGAGCTATGGACCACGACGCAGGTCGTGTTGCAAGGCGTGCGGCGCCCGAGAAACGTCGTGGGGCTGTTGGTGGCGATCGGCTGGGACGTGAGCTGGTTGCTGCTCGCGACCTATTTCGTGTTCGGCGTCGTGCTTCACCGCTCGTTCTCGCCGACGCACCTTGCGGTTTGCGTCGCGATCCCCTTCGCCACGATCTATTTCTACAACATCTACAAAACCGTTTGGACGCGCTCGCGCAGCTCGCAGCTGCTGGTTCTCGCGTTGCAGCTGATCGCGGGCGAGGCGCTGGCCTACGTCGCGTTGCTCTGGGCCTCCGACTTGACGAACGTCGAGTTGGTCATCGGGTTGGTTTTGCACACCGTGGTCGCGGGCATCGGCATCGTCGGCTCCCGCGCCTCCTTGCGGGTCGTGCGCGACCTGAGCGCGTGGCTGCGTTGTTCCATCGGATCGGAGGGCGACCAAAAGACGCTGATTCTGGGCGCGGGCGAGAACGCCATTCTGTATCTGCGCCAAGCCACCTTCGAGGATCAGCAGCGCGCGCCGCGCAAAATCGCGGGGTTGATCGACGACAATCCAGGGCTCTATCGCAAAACCGTTTTCGGCTATCCCGTGCTCGGGCGTTTCGACGAAGTCGAACGCGTGATCCAGGAAAACGGCATCACCGAGTTGATTTTCACGCACCATTACAGCGACGAGCTGCGCGCCGAAATTCT
>JARFRL010000008.1 GCA_029287275.1 Pontiella desulfatans | reverse complement strand
CGCCACGTTCGGGAAGAATTCGCTGATTTGGATGCCGTCGACGTTCGTTGGAATCGCCTTGAGCGGTCCGGCCTCCGCGGTGCCGGGGTGGGGATCGAAGGTGTCGAGATGGCTCATGCCGCCGGCCATGTAGAGGAAGATTAGTTTCTTGTCGGTGTTGGGCAACGCGGCGGCCAACGCCGGATTGAGAAACGGCGCGCCGACGCCGACGCCGAGCGCGGCTTTCGCGACGGTGCCGAGGAAGCCGCGGCGGCCGAGTTCGCTGGATGATTTGAATAGGTCAGACATGGCGATCTCCGATTATTGGATATACATGAATTCGCGGGTGTTGAGCAGGGCCCATAGAAGCATGCGGTAGCCCTGCCTTCCCGGGTTGTCGGCGAGCACGTTGGTGGCGATCTCGACATCTTCTTCGCTGGGGTCGCGGGTCAGCACGCTGCGGAAAATCACGCTGATGCGTTCCTCGTCGGTTTCCCGCGCCAAGACCTTTTTGGAGAGCTCCGAGCGCGGGTCGTCGAGCAGCCAATGGATCGGGCCGTTCAACAAGTTCAGCACCTGGGTGACGTTGGGGTCGGCTCGGCCCGTGCCGATGATCTGGCGGTCGGACTGGCCGAACTGACGGATGAAATGGTGGGCCGGCGCGGGCGAGGAGAGTTCGGCGGCGCGGACGAGTCCGCGGTCGATGCCGATCCAGCGCGGATCGGTCATGTGGTCCAGGCTCCAGGTGTTGAAGTTGGCGCCGTAGCCCCCCACTTTCTTTTTCCCGACTTTTTCCCGGACCATTTTCATGGCCTGTTGCTCCGCCCGCTTTCGATCCGTCCGCTCCGCGTCAATGCGCTCGTCGGTGTAGTACGCGGCGAGCTCCTCGCCCGACATGAAGAAGAGGTCGTCGAGATATTTCCGGTATTCGTCGGTGGTGTAGCGCGAGCCGTGGCCCTTGCGTTCGTCCGGATCGATGATGACGAGC
This sequence comes from Pontiella desulfatans, assembly GCA_029287275.1. Lineage (GTDB taxonomy): Bacteria > Verrucomicrobiota > Kiritimatiellia > Kiritimatiellales > Pontiellaceae > Pontiella > Pontiella desulfatans_A. The sequence goes on along the minus strand of JARFRL010000008.1, from coordinate 1,644 downwards.
GAAACGAGCGTGTCCCACATCTGTTCGCCGGTCACGCGCGCGAGCGGGCGGCCCTCGTAATGGTACTCCGCGAGATCTTCCGGAAGGTCGGCCGTCATGGTTTCCATCTGCCACGTCCGCGTGTGGAAGAGGACGCGCAGGAAATCCTTGAGGTTGTAGTCCATCGCCTTCAAGTCCTCCTCCAGGAGCGCGAGCAGGGCGGGAATCGCCGCCTCGGTGTCGTATTTGATCTGATCGACCGGCTCGATCAGCCCGACGCCCATGGTCTGTTTCCACAAGCGGTTGGCCACGGCCTTGGTGAACCACGGGTTCTCTTCGCTCGCGATCCAATGTCCGAACGCCTCGCGGGGACTGTCCTTGATGTCCGGCTGATGGCCGAAGATGACGCGCGGGGGAATGGCCTGCTTCGGTTTCGCGTCGGCGTATTGGTAGTCGGAGGGCAGCCGGTTCCAACGGTTGAAGGCGGGTTCCCAAATCGCGTCGCGATAGGCGTACGCCATGCGCGGCCCGAGAAACTTCTCTTGTTTCACGGTGAGGTCGAGCCCCGCTTTTTCGACCTTCCTGAGGAAATGCTTGTTGCTGACGCCGCTCCATTGCACGCCGCCGTAGTAGGAGACGAGGCTTTGAAACTCGTACTGGTTCCAACGGTCGTACGGATGGTCGTGGCACTGCGCGCATTGCAGCCGCATGCCGAGAAAGGCCTGCATGGTGTTCGCCGCGTGGTCGGGCGCCATTTGCCGGTCGCTGGCCGTCCAGCCGGTCGCGCCGTTTTGGTAGGGCATGCCCGTGGCCGTGATCAGTTCGTAGGCGAATTGGTCGTAGGGCATGTTGGCGCGCAACGCGTCCTTGATCCATTCGATGTAGTAGATGGACGAGGAAAAGCGCGTGGTCTGGGCCTTGAGCAGGTCGGCCCAGAAGTTGAACCAGTGGTTGACGTAGCCCTCGGTGTTGATCAAATGGTCGATCAGCTTGGAGCGCTTGCCGGGTCTATTCGAGGACAAGAACGCGACCGCCTCGTCGTGCGTGGGCGCGCGGCCCACGATGCCCAGATACGCGCGGCGCAGGAAAACGCGGTCGTTCGCGGGCGGCGCCGCCGCCACTCCGTTGGCCGCGCGGTACGCGTCGATCAAGTCGTCGATTTCCGCGGCCTTGGCTTTCACCAGCTTGGGGGAGAGGTTGGTTTTATGCTCCGGCGTGGGCGCGAAATCGAGCTGGATGCCCGCCTCGGTCCCGTAGTTCTGTATGGAAAGCCGGGTGTTGGTGATTGGTCTCGGCGGTTTCGTCGCGGCGTGATCTTCCTCGCCGGTCCACGCTCCGAAGCGCGCGCCCTCCTGAATCCAGCGTTCAATCAGCGCCAGTTGCGCCGTGGCGCACGGATCGCCTTTGCCCGCGGGCGGCATGATGCCGCGCTGGCCTTCCTCCATCGTCACGCGCTTGTAGAGCTCGCTTTCGCCGGGTTGCATTTTCTCGATGATCGAGCCGTACTCGCCGCCCTTCATGATCCATTCCGCGGTGTCGAGCCGGACTCCACCGGCGGGCTCTTTCACGCGGCCGCTATGACACCGGAAGCATTTTTCCTGAAAAACGGGCAGCACCTCGGTCTCGAAGTCCACCACCGCGCCCGCGTTCGCCGCGGCCAAAGCC
>JARFRL010000001.1 GCA_029287275.1 Pontiella desulfatans | reverse complement strand
CGGAGCGGCCGGAGCGGGCGAGCTGATCCGCGAGAACGCGGACCTTGGCGCTGAGGCCGGTCAGCACGAGCGAGACGGGCAGCTCGTCGCCGCCGGCGCTTTTCATGAGTTCCTTCATGTTCATGCGGTAGACCACGGTGTCCTCCAGCGCGCGCAGCGTGGCGTATTGCGGCTTGCCCTCGAGCACGCCCAGCACGCCGAGCACCTCGCCGGCGCCGACGGTGGTCAGGCTGGTCTCGCGGCCGTTGATCGCGCGCGTGACGCGGACGCGGCCGGATTTGATGATGTACATGGCGTGAATCGGATCGCCCTCGCGGATGAGGATCTCGCCTTTTCGGAAGCGGAGCAGGTTGCCGCGCGCCTCGCGCGCCGCGAGCTCCTTGCTCACGAAGGCGTAGACGCCGCGCGCGATCAGCCCCGCCATGCCGCCGACCACCACGCCAAGCCCGTTGGCGAGCATGTCCATGACGTCGAACGAGCGGCCGGTGTGCTTCTGCAGGAACTCGATGCCGACGCTCAGCGCGAAAATCCCGATCAGCCCCGGAACGAACAGCAGCGGCCGCAGCGCGAGCACGAACGTCGCCGACAGCGTGAAATAGCCGGAGAAGTGGATGATCTTGTCCAGCGGCACGTTTCTACCGCTCACCAGGCTCTCCATGAACGCCAGCGCGACGCCGATCATCCCGAACATCAGCATCAGCGCCCGCGTCCGCGGGCCGACGTCGAAAACCGATTTCGAGATCAGCGCCAGCTGATAGTCGTTCACCACGCCGTCTTTCACGTTTCCTTCCATACGGGCTCTCCTTAAAGGGTTGCCGAACAGTCTCCGTGAATCGCGCGGCCATTGGAAGGCGTAAACCCGCTGGTTTTGAAGCGCGTGAAAGGATTTGCCAGCCGATGAAAAACACGTAAAGTCCTTTCAAGCGACGGCGAGCGCGCCGCGCTGCCGTGAAGCGGTTTCGAACGACAACCCAAGGAGATAGCGACATGAGAAAATACGGAGCGGAATTTTTCGGCACCTTCTGGCTGGTGCTCGGCGGCTGCGGCAGCGCGGTGTTGGCCGCGGCCTTCCCGGAGGTCGGTATTGGACTGTTGGGCGTCTCGCTGGCGTTCGGCTTGACCGTGCTGACGATGGCGTTCGCGATCGGCCACATATCCGGTTGCCACCTCAACCCCGCGGTTTCGGTTGGTCTCTGCGTCGGCGGACGCTTCCCCGCCAAGGAACTCGGCCCCTACATCGTCGCGCAGGTGCTCGGCGCCATCGCCGCGGGCGGCGTGTTGTTCGTGATCGCCAGCGGACAGGAAGGCTTCAGCGCCGCCGCGAGCGGTTTCGCCTCGAACGGCTTCGGCGAGCACTCGCCGGGCGGCTACTCCATGCCGGCGGCCGTCGTCTGCGAGGTCGTCATGACCGCGATGTTCCTGATCGTCATTCTGGGCGCGACCGACGCGCGCGCCCCGGCCGGCTTCGCGCCGATCGCGATCGGCCTCTGCCTCACCCTGATTCATCTGATCAGCATTCCGGTCACCAACACCTCCGTCAACCCGGCGCGCAGCACCGGCGTGGCCGTGTTCCAAGGCGGATGGGCGCTCGGGCAGCTCTGGCTGTTCTGGATCGCGCCGATCGTCGGCGCGGCCATCGGCGCGCTGGTCTATAAAGTCATCGGCGGCGCCAAGGAATAAACCCGGCTCGCCCCGCCGAACTCGACCCGCCCGGCTTTCCGCCGGCGGGTCTTTTTAGGTATGGGCCGGAGCGCGCGGACTAAAACTCGACGTCTTTATGCAGCCGCGCCTCGAGCATCGGCTTGGCGTGCTCCCAGCCCTTGGCGAGCGCGTGCAGATCGTGCCGCAGCCGCGTGGTCTCGACGAAGCGCTGTTCGTTGGTGAGGTCGGAGCGCGTCGCCAGCCCCGCGGCCTCGGCCTTGAGATGCCGTTCCCAGAACCGGATGACGTAGAGCTGCACGATCGCCGCGGGCTCGACCTCCTGATCGATCGTCCGCGACTCGGCCACCTGCACCTGACTGACGATCTTCTGGGTGGCTTCGTCGAAATCGTGAAACGATTCGGTGAGGGTTTCGGGCGGATCGAGCATCAGCAGTTCAACGAGCTGTCGGCAGGTCGGATCGGTGAACAAAAACGGCGGCAGATAGTCGTGCACGAGCTGATGGACCTTGGCGTAGTGGTGGACGAGCAGCTCGAGCAGCGCGGTCTCCTGCTTCGGATAGGTCTTGCGCGGAGCCGCGACGGGCGCGGCGGCCTCGGGCTCGCCGCGGCGGGGCGCGGCCTTTTTTCGAGAGGCGGCGCGGCGTAGATCCTGGCTGAGCGCCAAGGGCGAGATGTTGAGCCGGTCGGCCGCGGCGCGGATCATCGGATCGCGGCGGGCGGCGGAGGGACAATGGCTGATCAGATTGAGGGCGGCCTGCACGACGCGCATGCGCCCGGCCTCGGTTTCGACGTTCTCGGTTTTTTGGAACGCGCTGATCAGAAAGTCGAGCGCGCCCGGCGCGGTCTCGATCAGCCCGATCAGCGCGTCTTTGCCGCTCTTTTTGATGAGCGAGTCGGGGTCTTCCTTCTCGGGCAGGGTGACGACGCGGACGCTGAGCTCGTTGGCGAGGAAGATCTCGGACGAGGCGAGCGCGGCTTTGATTCCGGCGGCGTCGGCGTCGAGCACGAGGATGACTTCGTCGGCGTAGCGCTTGATGATCTTGGCGTGGTTCTCGGTGAGCGCGGTGCCCTGCGAGGCGACGACGTTGCTCAGCCCGGCCTGATGGCAGCGGATCGCGTCGATCTGCCCTTCGACGACGATGGCCTGGCGCGCCTCGACGATGGGCTTGCGGGCTTTGTCGAACGCGAACAGCACGCGGTTCTTTTTGAAGAGCAGGGTTTCGGGGCTGTTGACGTATTTGGCGCCCTTTTCGGCCTTGTTCATGATGCGGCCGCTGAAGCCGATGACGCGGCCCATCTGGTCGGCGATGGGAAACATGACGCGGTTGCGGAAGCGGTCGTAGTGGCTGGCTTTGCCGCCGCGGTCGGACGGGACGACGAGGCCGGCGGCCTCGAGCTGTTCGGCGGTGTAGCCTTTTTTGAGGGCGCGGCCGAGGAGTTCCTCCCAGCCGGCGGGCGCGTAGCCGATCTGAAATTCCTTGATGATCTCGAGCGGCAGGTCGCGTTCCTCGAGGTAGCGGCGGGCCTCGGCGCCTTCGGGGCCGTCGAGCAGCACGCGGTGGTAAAAGGCCGCGGCGTCGGCGTGCAGCTTGTAGAGCACGTCCTTGCCGCCCTGGTTCTCGGGGTTGCCGCCTTCGTATTGGATCTCGACGCCGACGCGGTCGGCCAGCACGTTGATGGCGGTGACGAAGTCGACCTTCTCGTAGTCCATCACGAAGCGGAAGACGTCGCCGCCGGCGCCGCAGCCGAAGCAGTGGAAGATCTGGCGCGCTTCGTTGACGGTGAACGACGGCGTTTTCTCCTTGTGGAACGGGCAGTTGCATTTGTAGGTCGAGCCGCGGCGGCGCAATTCGGGCAGATAGGCGCCCACCACCTCGACGATGGGCTTGCGGGCTTTGTCGAACGCGAACAGCACGCGGTTCTTTTTGAA
>JARFRL010000047.1 GCA_029287275.1 Pontiella desulfatans | reverse complement strand
GCGCTGGTGCACTGGGCGATTCTTCCCAAACGGCCGGCGCAATCGGCCGAGGCCTACCAGGAAATCTGGACCGAAAACGGGTCTCCGTTGGTACACTACTGCCGCGAGCTCACCCACGCGCTGAACACCCGGAGCCAGGAGCCGGTCGAGATGGTCATGGCCTATGGCAACCCCTCCGCGCTCAGCGGAGTGGAAAAACTGCTGAACCAAGGGGTCGATGAAATCTGTTTGCTCCCGATGTTTCCGCACTACGCCATGGCCACCACCGGCGGATGCGCCGCGCTGGTGAAAAAGAAAATCCGCGGCCGCGCGACCTTGAAGGTCGCGCCGCCCTTCTACCTGGAACCGACCCTCGTTCAACCGCTGGCCGAATCGTTGGCCGACGTGAAGGACGAGCACCTGCTGTTCAGCTATCACGGCTTGCCGGAACGCCATCTGAAGAAGACGGACCCAACCGGAAGCCACTGCCTTTCGACCCCCGACTGCTGCGAAAAAAAGTCGCCGGCGCACGCCACCTGTTATCGCCACCAGTGCTTCGAAACCACGAAAGCCGTCACCAAGGCCGCGGGGATTCCCGCCGACCGCTATTCGCTCTCCTTCCAATCGCGGCTGGGACGAGACAAGTGGCTGACCCCCTCGACGGAAGACACGCTGCGCGAACTTCCCGCTCTTGGGAAAAAGAAGCTCGCCGTCATCTGCCCGGCCTTTTTCTGCGACTGCCTCGAGACGCTCGAGGAAATCGAGCTGCGCGGCAGGGAAATCTTCATGGAAGCCGGCGGAGAATCCTTCCGCATGATCCCGTGCCTCAACGACTCCCCCGCCGGCGTTCACTGTCTGGAAACGCTGATGAGCCGCGCCGACGACTGGCCCGTCTCCTGAAGTCGACCGGCATTCCACGCGCGCGGCCCCCGCGAGAAACGTCGCCAACGCGGTGTTTATATTTAATATAAAAAATCGCAACCACATCCATTGGTAACCGTTAGGATACCCGACCTATACTGGCACGGCTGATGCGTCAGCGTCTCTCGTCGTTAAGATAGGAGGCGCGCGATGAAACGCGGCGGACCGATACTCATTCTAATCAGCGTCATCGCGATCCGCGGTCTCGCCGCGAGCGAGTTGGAGCGGCGCGAGGGATTTTTTTGGGGCGGCGGCCTCGGCGGCGCGTACCTCGAGCGGACGTTCAGCCACACGAACGGCGTCGACGACGCGACCGCGCGGCTTTACATGGAGTTCTTCGGCGGCTACGCCATCAATCCCAACGTGGCGATCGGATTGGAAATCGGCGGTTGGCTCATTTCCCCCGACAGCGACACCTACGTGTGGAACCCCTACTGGCCGCCCGACAACGAACGCGCCGAAGAACCCGCGGGCGAGGGGCTGAGCCAGATTCTAGCGTTCACGCGCGTCTACCCCTACCACGATCGCGGCCTGTTTCTGAAACTCGGGGGCGGCTACATGGACCACTGGTGGAAAACCTCCCACGGGTATTACGACGAGCAAGGATGGACGGCCGTCGCCGGCGTGGGGTGGGACATCCATTTGTCCGGCAACTGGTCCCTCACCCCCGCGCTGAGCTACAGCCACGGCGTGGCGGGCTCCCAGACGCACCAGGCCCTCACCGCGTCCATCGGGTTTTTGTGGCATCAGTGGAAAGGCCCGAACCGGTTCGACCTGGAATCGTCCACCGCGCTGATGGGCCGGAACGAACCGGGTGGCTACCCGTGCCGGGAAAGGGATCTCGGCGCGTTTACCCCGAGAGGACTTCGCGCCAACGAACCAACCCTAGACATTCCGGCTCCGCCGAGCCAGGTCGGGTATGTGGAGCGGAAGTTCCATCAAAGCTCGTTACTGGACAAAAACAACCGACTGAGTATTCTAACCGCTGAAGCAGGAAAAGCGACGGTGGCGTCTTTTTCGGCGCGGGGGAGAGCGCGGAACCCGCCTCGTTCTGATCCATCTTTCCGTGATGACCGGAGATAAAAAATGAAAAAGAAAACAGCAGCAACAGCCATGGCCGCCGCGGTCCTCTTGATCGCGGGATGCGAATACGAAGCGCCGCTCGTGACCGAGCCCACGATCCCGATCGACGCGGAATTCCTCGGGCTTTGGAAGCTCGTTCCTGAAGAGGGCGTGGCGCCGGAGGAGGACGCGCGTTTGATCGTGGCGCGGTATTCGGACACGGAATATCTAATCCACTACCCGACCAACGACGAAGGAATCTATTACCGCGGCTATCCCATCCAAATCGGGAGCAAGGCCTGCGTGCAACTCGAAGCCATCGGCACCGCCGAAGGCCCGGTGGACGCGGACGAAAAGGGTCTCTTTCACGTGGTGTCCTACGCCATCACGAACGGGACTCTCGACGTGTGGCTGCTCAATGAAAAGGTGGTTTCCGACGACTACAAAACCTCGGAGGAACTACGCGCCGTGTTTCTGGAAAACATCGACCATCCGGATCTGTTCAAGGACGCCGTCGGGCGCTTTCAGCGCGCCAGGCGGGAGGAAGAAAAATGAAAAACTCGAACCGCGTCCGCGCGGTTTGAACTTCAACGGAAACCATGCCCAACCCGCTCCCATCTCCCATCGTTTCCTCCCGCGCGCGACTCAACGAATTCACCTTAACCACACCGGACGGGCTCTCGCTTCATGGAAGGGAATGGGCCGCCGCGAAGCCGCGCGCGGTGGTTGGCCTCGTCCACGGATTGGGCGAGCACGGCGGACGTTATGATCACGTCGGCGACTGTTTCGCGGAGCACGGGGTCGCGTTGCTTTCGACCGATCTGCGCGGGCACGGCCTGTCGGAAGGCCGCCGCGGCCACGCCAAGAGCTACGACCTTTTGATGGGCGACATTTCCCAGCTTCTGGAAACCGCGCGCCTTCGCCATCCGAACCTCCCTTGCTTCCTCTATGGGCACAGTCTGGGAGGCAATCTGGCGCTGAATCACATCGTGGAGAACAAGCCGAAATTGGCCGGGGCGATCATCACCGCGCCGTTGCTCCGACTCGCGTTCGCGCCGCCCGCTTGGCAAACCCGGCTCTTGAAACTCATGAAACGCGGCGGGCTCGAAATCGCCATGCCCAGCGGACTCGACGACAAGGAACTGTCGCGGGACCTCAACGTGGTTCGCGCCTATCGAAACGACCCGCTCACGCACGACCGCGTTTCGCCCAGCCTCGCGGTCGACATGGTCGATCACGGCGAGCGGTTGCTGAAACGGGCCGGCGAGATTGATACGCCGCTCCTGCTGATTCACGGCGCGGAGGACCAGATCACCTCGCCCGCCGCGACGGCGGAATTCGTGGAGAACCTGAAGTCGGAACACGTGTTCAAGCTTTGGGAAGGCTTGAGGCACGAGCCGCACAACGAACCGGAGCGGAAGGCGGTGCTCTCCTTCATGCTTCGGTGGTTGGACGATCACTCGTAGCGCAACGCTTCGATCGGATTGAGCAACGCGGCTTTACGCGCCGGCCAGATGCCGAAGACGATACCGATGACCGCAGAGAAGATGAATGCAAGCATGATCGAATCCTGCGTGAACAGGACCGGCATCGAGGCGAAGCGTTCTACCAAATATCCGGCACCCCCACCCAGAGCGACGCCAAGACACCCTCCGAAAAAACTGATGATCAGCGCCTCGATCAGAAACTGCATCATAATGTCGTTGCGCCGCGCGCCCAACGCCTTGCGGAGGCCCACTTCGCGGGTACGTTCCGTGACCGAAACGAGCATAATGTTCATAATGCCGATGCCGCCGACGACCAACGCGATGGATGCGATACTCGACAAGAGAAGCGACATGACCTTGCTGGTTTCAGAGTAGGCATCCTGGATCTCCGCCAGGTTCCGGATATCGAACGCTTCATTCTGCGTTCCGGTACGATGCCGTTTATCCATGAGGGCAAGCGCATCAGTCTGTATCCGCTCCATGTTGTCGGAATGATCCGCCTGTATTTCTATGCGCTCGACATAATCCTCGCCAAAGAGCCGTTTCATGGCCGTATTCAAAGGAATGATCGCCGCATCGTCATAATCACGAAACCCACTGCTTCCCTTCTCCGGCAATACACCGATCACCGTGAACGTCTGCCGGTCGATCTTGATCTCGCGGCCAATAGGATTTTGTCCATCAAACAGCTCCTTGACCGGCGTCAGCCCAAGCAAGACAACCCGTTCGCGCCCATTGTTTTCCGCCGCCGTAAAAAACCGGCCCAGTTGCGGTTCCGTGGCGCGCATGACTTCATAATCAACCTCCACGCCCGTCACACGGCAATTCCAGTTTTTGTTTCCAACCTTCAACTGAGCATTGTTATCCACCGTGCCGCTTACGCGCATGACGTGCGGAACTTCTTCGCGAATGGCTTCGATGTCGCCGACCTCGAGCCGCGAGCCCGAGCCACGGGCCTGCTGCACCCCGCCGCGCGAGCGACGCTGGGGATAGAGAACCATCAGGTTCGAGCCTAAACGACTCATTTGCTCCTCCACCGCTATCTTTGCCCCGTTGCCAACCGCGACGGTTGTAATGACCGCCGCCACACCAATCATGATGCCGAGCGCGGAAAGTGCCGTCCTCACCTTGTTGGCATTCAACGACCGCAGGGACTGCTTCACCAGCGTGAAGCCTTCGCGAATACTGTGCATACCAAATCCGGCAATCACAGATTCCGCCTCCGGCGCCTTGTCAACCGCAGGAATTTCGGGTGAATCGGGGTTCTTGAAATCTGCTAGGATTTTCCCGTCCTTGATTTCGATGATACGTTGCGCATGGTTGGCCACATTGGAGTCGTGCGTAACCAGAATAATGGTCAATCCCTGTGCATGCAGTTCACTCATCACCTGCATGATTTCCTTGGCGCTTTTGGAGTCGAGGTTGCCGGTCGGTTCGTCGGCAAATATGATCGATGGATTGTTTACCAATGCCCGGGCGATGGCCACGCGTTGCTGCTGCCCGCCGGAAAGCTCATTTGGATGATGCGACATGCGATCTCCAAGACCAACTAGATCCAGCATGTTTACCGCGGCGTCATTCTTCTTTCCGTTGTGGGCATAGATCAGGGGAAGGCCCACGTTCTCAAGCGCACTGGTGCGCTTCAACAGGTTGAACTGCTGGAACACAAAACCCATCACACGATTGCGAAAGGCCGCCAGTTCGTTCTCCGAAAACTGCGTAACATCAGTACCGTCGATCTCGAACAAGCCCGCATCCGGAACATCGAGCAAACCGAGGATATGCATCAGGGTCGATTTCCCGGAACCCGAAGCACCAATGATGGCAACATATTCACCCTGCTCCACGGTGAGCGACACGCCATCAAGCGCCCGCACTTCAACCTCACCCATCTGGTAGGTTTTCCGAAGATTTTCAACCTTGATCATCCTCGGCGGCCTCCTACTCCACCCATCAGAGGATTGCTTCCGGAGGATCGACCGCCCCCTAGATTAACGCGGGGAATAAGAACTTCGTCGCCTTCTTCAAGCCCTTCAGTTATTTCAGTAAAGGAACCATCGCTAAGCCCTGTCTTGATAATCAGCTCTTCCGGCTCTTTGGATTGGCCCGAATCGATAAGCACATAGCTTATTTCGCCACCACGGCTACGACCAGCGCGGCGGCCTCCACCTTCACCCCGCGCTCCTCCACCGGCGGCGAACTGGGCAAGTCGCTCCTTGATCTCGGCTTCCGACATACCGCGCTCCCGCATCCGCTCGATCATTATCTGTCGGCGGTCCGGGTCCGGGCCACCGTCGGCGGTCGGCGAAGCCGCGGCCGAACCTTCGTTGGAACCGGACGGCGCCGGGGCCGATTTTTGCTGAATGGCCGAGGCAGGCAACACCAGCACTCCCTGCTTTTCCTCGATGATAAACTCAAGATTCGCGGTCATTCCGCTACGCGCAAAAGGCGGAAGGCGCTCGGGCCGCACATCGATTTCATACATGGTCACGTTGCTCACCAGCCGAGCGTCGTAAGCGATCTTTTCCACTTCGCATACAAACTCCCGGTCGGGGTAGGCTTCAAGCCGCACCTTTACCGATTGCCCGGCCTTGATCTGCCCAATATCCGTTTCATCAAGATTGGCGATAACAATCAGGTTGTCCGCAATCACCACCACGGCATCGTTTGCATTGATCGACTGGCCGGGCTCGAAATTGCGAGCGATCACCGTACCTTCGATCGGCGAAATGAGCGGGGTTGGCTTGTAGAGTTCTTCCCAATAGGCCAGCTCTTCCTCGCTGGTTGCCAAAGCGGCATCAAGCAACGTGGCGCGTTCGGTAGAGCTAACCCATCCAATGATCTGGCCCTTCCCCACCGTATCGCCTTCATCAAGCAAAAGTTGCTCAAGCCGGCCGGCAATCGGCGGTTTGACATCGAGTCGGTTTCGAGGCTGGATCTCCCCGGTGGACTCCACTTTTATGATCAGATCCTTAACTTCCGCATTAGCCCTATCGTACGTTGGCTCGTTGGCGTCGGTCTTTTTAATCTTAGCGCTGTAAAACCACCAGCCTCCACCGGCCAACACCGCCAGCACCATGATCCATTTGATAGTCTTTTTCATAAGTTATTCGCCTTGTTCCGTGT
>JARFRL010000388.1 GCA_029287275.1 Pontiella desulfatans | reverse complement strand
CCAAGCGATGGATGACCTGATCGGGGGCCACAAGCACTGCGACGTGGAATATCGCATCCGACGTCCATCGGACGGCGAAGTCGTGGATATCCACTCGGTGGCGGACTACGATCCGGATACCCGCACCGTTTTCGGCGTCTTGCAGGACATTACCGAACGCAAGCGGCTCGAAGACGCGCTTGAAAAACGAATCATTTCTCTAACGCGCCCGCTTGACGACGACGACGTTGACGTCGATTTCGAAGAACTCTTCAACCTCGAAGAAATACAACGCCTTCAGGATGAGTTCTCGAACGCGACAGGCACCGCGGCCCTCATCATCCGCCCCGACGGAACACCCATCACCGAACCCAGCAACTTCATCGATCTATGTGGACTGATCCGGGCAACGGAAAAAGGCTGCGCCAATTGCCTCAAATCAGATCTAGCCATCGGAAAACACCATCCCGGCGGATCCCTCGTTCACCGCTGTATGAGCGCTGGACTCTGGGATGCCGGCTCGAACATTACCGTCGGCGGGAAACACATTGCCAGCTGGCTGATCGGACAAGTGCGCAATGAAGCACAGAGCGAAGAACAGATCCGGACTTACGCGCGGGAAATCGGCGTGAATGAAGCCACCTTCATGAAGGCCTACGCGAAAGTCCCCCAAATGTCCAGCGAGCACTTTAACGATATTGCCCAAGTCCTGTTCACGTTGGCCAGCCAGCTCTCCACCACCGCCTATCAGAACATTCAACAAGCCCGCTTCATTACCGAACAGAAGGACGCGGAAAAGAATCTCCAGGAAATAACCAATATCCAAGGCATGATTCTCGACAACGCCTCGATGGGCATCGCGTTGGTCGAGAACCGGGTCTTTAAATGGGTCAACCCGCGCCTCAGCGAACTCTTCGGCGTGCCGGAAGAAGAGTTGCGGGGGAACTCGACCCGCGTGATCTACGAAACGGAAAAGATCTTCTTGAGCTTCGGCGAGACGGCCTACGCCACGCTCGCGGAAGGAAAACGCTTCGACCACACGCTCCAGCTCAAACGCGGCGACGGGTCCTTGTTCTGGTGTCGCCAGATCGGTAAGGCGTTGTCGCCCGAGAACCCCGTTGAATCGGGGTCGCTGTGGATGTACGAGGACATGACGCACCGCGTCGAAACCGATATGGAGCTCAACCGCCTCTCCACGGCCATCGAACAATCCCCCGACGCGGTCGTGATCACGAACGTGGGAGGCTCGATCGAATATGTGAACGCCGCC
>JARFRL010000363.1 GCA_029287275.1 Pontiella desulfatans | reverse complement strand
CTGCGCTACCTCACGCCCGACGAAATGGAAATCGAACCCGCCGACCACGCCAAGCCGCTCGACTTCGCGCTCGGCTTCCACGCCCCCGGTTGCTACTCCAAGGCGATCGACATCGACCACTGCGACCTTTCCACTCCGGAGATGAACCTCGCGCTCAACACCGTCCGCGCGTTTTGTCTCGAACACCGCGCCGAGCTGCCGATCTACTCCACCCGCTCGCACACCGGCGAGCTGCGCAACCTCGTCGTCCGGCACGGCGGCCATACCGGCGAGTTCATGGTCAACCTCGTCACCTCCACCCACGACGCGGCGTTGATGGAGAAGCTGGCCGAAAAACTCGAGGCCGCGTTCGGGGACCAACTCACCACGTTCGTCAACAACACCACCTCCGCGAAGAACACCGTCGCGTTCGGCGAAAAGGAATTCGTCCTCCGCGGGCCCGGCTTCATCCGCGACCAGCTCGGCGACTACGTCTACCGCATCTCCGCGAACTCGTTTTTCCAGACGAACACCGCGCAGGCCGAAAAACTCTACACCCTCATCCTCGAGCAGGCGCGACTCAAACCGAGCGACGTCGTCTACGACCTCTTCTGCGGCACCGGCTCCATCACGCTGTTCGCGTCCGGACATTGCGCCAAGGTGCTCGGCGTCGAGCTGGTCGAAAGCTCCGTCCGCGACGCGCGCGAGAACGCCAAACGGCACGGCGTCGAGAATTGCGAATTCATTCAGCTCGACCTGAAAGACTTCCGCAAGATCGAGCCCGAGCTCAACGCGTTCGGCGCGCCCGACGTGGTCATCACCGATCCCCCGCGGGCCGGCATGAACCCCAAGGCCGTTAAAATGCTGATCGAGATCGCGCCGCCGGTCATCGTATACGTCAGCTGCAATCCCGCCTCCCTCGCCCGCGACGGACAAATGCTGCGCGAGGAAGGTGGATACCAACTCGTCTCCTGCCAGCCCATCGACATGTTTCCCCAAACCAACCACGTCGAGAGCGTCGCCCGCTTCGAACGCGCGGATTGACGGCCGACGCCGACACGAGTTCGCGGCATATTACGCTAGAGAACGCCGCCGGATTGAAGTAAGTAATGATGTTTGAATACTTAATCGTCGTGGGTGTTTATTGTTTGCGGATTATCGCGGGGGCGGATGAATGCTGTCGGAGGACCGAAAAAAATCGATCAAGAACAGAGTCCGCTCGATCATGGACCAATTTCGGTGCGCCGTCTCCTACGCCATTGGCGTCCCATTGCTAAGCTGGCGCGCGTTGCCCCTCTCCCGCCAACGCTATCTCTTCGTTCTCGCGCACCCGCGGTCGGGCTCGACGTTGCTGAACCGCGTGCTGGCCACCAATCCCGAAATCGCGAGCTATGGCGAAAATCACAAGGTCTACCGCCGCGCCTTCGATCTGTTCCTACTGCTCTGCCGGACCGCGGCCCGACTGAAAAACTATTCGCTGTCCGAGACCTACGTCATGGACAAACTAGTCTGGCCGAAGTACGGAATGCCCAGTTCCATTCGCCACGCTTCGAACGTGAAATTCATCATCATCACGCGGGAACCCCGCGCCACGTTCAACAGCATGGCGAGGCTGATTTCCGACTGGCGAAACGAGCAAACCAGTCATGGCATCTACATGGACGAAATGGATTGGTTGGAAAAGGAAGTCGGGACCATTAACGACCCCGCGCGTTGCCTCTGCGTTCGGTACGAGGATCTGCTCAAGAATTCCGAGCGGGTCTTCCAGACGCTGCGAACCTTTCTTCATGTCGACGCGCCGTTCAGCGAGAACTACGACGTGATTAAAACCACCGGCGACCTGCGATTCGGCGATTCGTCCGAAAACATCAAGGCGGGAAAATTCCGCGCGCCCACGCCGGCGGAAACCTGTTGCGTTTCCGACGACCTGCTGGAAAGCGCCAACCAACGCTACCTTCAATTCCAAAAGACCGCCGCGCCCTATCTGGCTTGACGGAGCTCACGATCGGCGCGACGGCACCGCCAACTTCAAACGCGTTCATTAAACTGGGAACTCCGCGAAAATACCCGTACGATGCCCGTGTTTTACAAGGAGCGGGTTATGTGCGAAACATGCGGATGCGGAACGGCCAACCAACATCAACATAAACACGAGCACGATCATCCCCACGAACACGCCCGAACCAAAACCGTGACGCTCGAGGAAAAGGTGCTCGCCCACAACGACGCGCTCGCGGACCGCAACCGCGCCTGGCTCGCGGAGCGCGGCGTGGTCGCGCTCAACCTCATCTCCGCGCCGGGCTCGGGTAAAACCTATCTGCTCGAAAAGACGCTCGAGGCGCTCGATGGAAAAATCAAGTGCGCGGTCATCACTGGCGATCAACAGACCGACCGCGACGCCGAGCGCTTGCGCGGCAAGGGCGCGCCGATACATCAGATCGAAACCATCAGCTCCTGCCATCTCGACGCCCATCAAGTGTTCCACGCGCTCGAAAACGTGGTCGAGGACGACACGCGGCTGTTGTTCATCGAGAACGTCGGCAACCTGGTCTGCCCCACCGCGTTCGATTTGGGGGAGAGCTTCAAGCTCGCCCTGCTTTCCACGCCTGAAGGCGAGGACAAGCCGATCAAATATCCCGTGCTCTTCGCGACCGCGAAAGCGATCGTGCTCACCAAAATGGATCTCGCGGAACCGTTGGACTGGGATCTATCCGCCTGCCGCGGATACATCCAACGCGTTCAACCCGGTGCCAACGTCATCGAGCTCAGCGCGAAGTCCGGCGACGGCATGGCCGCGTGGCTGGCGTATCTCGAACGCCTAGTTCAATAGCTTCCACCACGCCGAATCCGCCGCGTAGGGCGCTTCGATGACGACCGGTTTTTTGAGCGTCGGATGCGTTACTTCCAAACGGCGATGGTGTAGCGCGATGGCGCCATCCTTCGATTTCTCGGCGGCGCCGTATTTCACGTCGCCCGCGATCGGCGTTCCCATCGCGGCCAATTGCGCGCGGATCTGGTGATACC
>JARFRL010000354.1 GCA_029287275.1 Pontiella desulfatans | reverse complement strand
GGCAGCTTGCTCAATATCCATTCCGGCCACAACGTGTCGAACGGCGTTCCGTTCATCCAACTGGAGGCCGACTCCGGCGTGAAGGGGCTGAATTTCCACTATCCCAACCAGATTTATGATGGCAGTCAGACGAACGGGACCGAAACGCTGGGTTTCGTGCCGTATCCGTTCATGATCCGCGGGCTTGGCGCGGATGTGTATGTAGTTAATATTTCCGCCACGCTTCCCTATGAGCTGCTCGATCTGGCGACCTATCCCTGCGACGATCATTACGTGGACTACATCTTCTCCACCTGCCTTAAAACGGGCATCTGGATCGGCGGCGGAACCAAGGACGGGAACCTGCACAACATTCAGTTCAACCCCAACTCCTACACCTTCCGCCATAACGAATACGGCAGCATCCCGCCAGGAACCTCTCCCTTGGTTCATCTCTTGATGAAGCGCGATGCGACCCCCTTCCTGTTCGGCAATATGACCAACCAGATTGTGCACGAGTGCTTTGTTTTCTCCGGGGCGCGCGGCATGCATCTCGTTGAGGAAGGCGGCCAGGGCCCCTCCGGTCACTGCCTGGGCATGGGAATCGACGCGGCGATTCACGCCTATGAAATCGACGATGTCGGCGACGGTGACTTCCAGCCGATCAACTCGCAGATCGTGGCCACCGACGGCGTCAAGGGCCGCTATCTGGTCACCGGGCCCTCCCTGACCGATACCTTTAAGATGTTCAGCTCCGCCGGCTGGGGATCGCACGAATACAGCGCTGTGATTCAGGGCGGAGAGATCAAACTGCAGAACTTCCATTTGGCCCGCGACGGCGAAACCGGAGCGTTCAAGATTGAAAACAGCGCGACACTGGAAAGCTACGCCGGTAACCTGGATGACTATCTCGCATCCGGAAAACCCTTCCTGACGATCGACCCGACCGCAACGGCCTCTTTTATCGGCAACATTATCAACACCACCGAAGCGCAGATGCCAGATGACACTGAAGCCAATGTAACCGCGTTGAGTAATCTTCGTTACAACGCTTCAGCTGTCGGGACTTCCAGTGATTGGACAAACGGCGGTGGTGACCGTGCATGGAACAATGGCTCCAATTGGGACGACGGTGTGCCCGGTGCTTCCGACCGCGCGACAATCTCACTTTCCGGACCAGTCATCGCGGCCGGAATAAATGCTCAGGCCGAGGCACTGTCTGTTGACGACTCGTTGGATGTTACCGGCGGTTCACTGACCGTAACCGACTGGTTGGTCTTGGGCTACGATTCCGGCAACAACGGTACGCTGAACATGACCGATGGAAGTGTTTCGGTTGGTTCCGATTTGTATGTCGGTCTGAACGGCGCTGGGACGGTGCGGCTTGAGGGCGGAACGCTCAACGTTGGAGCGCTGGTGATGACCGGCGACGGGCTGCTGGATATTGAGGAAGGCGCACTGGTCATTGTCGGCGATGCTGCTTCGACAGTAGATGCCTATGTTTCCAATGGTTGGATCACGGCTTATGGCGGAACATTCGTTCCGGACGTGCATTATGACAATACGAATACGACGGTCACAGCGGTTGAGCCCCCTGTGACGACCACCGTCTGGGCTCCCGGCGCGGGTTCCAATGTCTGGACAACGGATGCGAGCTGGACGAAGGGCGTTGCCCCGCTGGAGCAGATCCAGAACTACAAGTTGTTGTTCAATATCGAGGGGGCGCGGGAATGTGTGCTGAATACGAACGCAACGGTTGCTCAGTTGTCGATGGGGGACAATCAAACAACCAGCGGCAACTTCTTGCGGCTCACGGCCGGGGCTGATCTCACCGCGGGTATCAAAGCGGGAGGCGGCAAGCTGTGGACGGGCATCGGTTATAACCGCGACGCGCTTTTGACGGTCGAAACCGGAGCGGTGATGACGACCGGCGACCATCTCTGGATCGGTAATTTTTCTCCAGGCGTTGGAACGCTCGATATCGAAGGCGGAACCGTCAACGTGAACGGCCAGATCGGACTCGGTTGGAATACGGGAACAGGATTCATTAATCTAAAGAGTGGTTCCCTGAACTTGAACCGGATGGACGCAACTCGCTCGATCAACGGTTCGTCCGTCATCAATATTGAAGCGGGCACCATGGTCATCGATGGCAACCACACCAACGCGGTGAACGACTATGTCGCGGCCGACAAAATCACGGCCTACGGCGGCGCGGGCGAAGTGGTGGTGGGCTACAATGGCGCGCGAACGTCGGTTACGGCGCTGGCACCGGTTTATGGCTATGAAGGATGGTCGCTTTCGTGGGGGGTGAATATTGGTGAAGGCACCAACGACTATGACCATGATCTTCGTAACAACTTCTACGAGTATGTCCTGAACGGCGATCCGACCAACGGGCTGAATATTGGTGTTGATCCAATCCTTGGAAACGATTCCGGAGCGTTGCTCTATATTCATCTCCAGCGTAACGACGACACGAATCTGGTTTATCAGGTCGAAACCAGCGCAAACCTCGTTTCCAATGTCTGGACGAACACCGGATACAGTGTGCTCGGAACCAATGTGACCGGCGGCGGAACATATTTCGACGAAGTCACCAACAGCATTCCGATGGATGACAAGGAAGAATTCATAAGGTTAAGGGTCATGAATCGCTGAATCGCTGAGTCGCCGCGTCGGAGCGGAATGGCCGCGCCATTTGCTTCGCGGCCGCATTCAAGACGATGTGAAGACAATGATATTAAACGAGGAAGGCCGAGCCTCGGTTGAACCTGCGGCGCGATGGGTCTGTGTCATGGATATCTTCGGCCGCGGGCGGCGCGGTGGAGCAGGCGTTCGACGGAGACGACGCGCGTGTCATTGACGTCCGGATGACGCTAGCCGCGAAGAGCACGGCTGAGGTTGAACCTGTTGAATTTTAAAATGAACAGAGGTTCGATATGAAGTTCGTCATACGAGCGGCCGCGTTTATCACGGTCGTTTTATTCAACAACAGCTCCATGGCTCAAGTTCCGAATTCAGCAAAGGAGACGCTGGTTCCCTATAGCGGTCCGATGGCCGAAGGAGCGGACCACCCCACGTTGCATGGAACGGTGATGTGTGGATATCAGGGTTGGTTTTCGCACGAAGATGATGGGATTGGCATGGGAAACACGCATTGGGGAGGAATCACTAAAAATCCACCGCGTTGCACCGTGGATCTATGGCCGGATCTTTCTGAATTCAGCCCCGCGGAAAAATTTCCGACAACGTACAAACATGTTGATGGCTCAATGGCTCATGTATTCAGTTCCACCGTGAAGCCCACCGTGCTTCGCCATTTTAAATGGATGCGCGATTATGGAATTGATGGCGTGTGGGTTCAGCGGTTCGCCAGTCAGTTAGATGATTCACGCCGTCTAAGAAAGGTGAACACGGTGCTGAGTCATTGCCGAGAGGGGGCGAATACCTATGGGCGGGGTTTCGCCGTGATGTATGACACCAGTTTCAACCCGGAGACCTGTAAGCGGATGGAAAAGGACTGGCGGGATCTGGTCGATGAAATGAAGATATTGGACACGCCGGCTTACCAGCGTCACCGCGGTCGTCCAGTCATCGCGTTGTGGGGCTTTGGATTTCGCGGTTTTGATGAATCGGCCTGCGAAAATTTCCTGCGCTTTCTCAAAAGCGAAGCGGGGGGACGATGCGCGATTCTCGCCGGTGTTCCGAACGAGTGGCGCCGATGGGAAAATGGCGATGAAAAGGAACGTGGTCAATATCGGCTATTAAAGAAATACATCGATGTCGTGCAGCCCTGGAATGTCGGGCGATACGGCGACCCTGATGCCGCGGAGCGCTATTTCAAGCGACTGATTCCCGATGATATGAAATGGTGCGAAAAACATGGGAAGGATTATTACGCGGTGATCTTTCCCGGTTTCAGCTGGACGAACCTGAAGAAGGGAAAGGCCCCGCTGAATCATATACCGAGGCTGGGTGGACGCTTTCTCTGGAGGCAGGCGGAACTGGTGAAAGAGCATGGCATGGATATGGCCTATATCGCCATGTTCGATGAAGTGGATGAAGCCACCGCGATTTTTAAATGCACCAACCATCCGCCCGTCGGGCGCTTCGCCACTTATGAGGGCTATCCGAGCGATCATTATCTGAGAATCAGCGGTCTGATCGGTGAAATGCTGCGCGGTCAACCGGCGATGTTTCCCGAAACAAAACCGAATCCCGAGGATGCGCGCTATGTTCCTTTGACGGTGGAAGCGTATTACGAATTGCCGCCGCGGTAACGGCGTTTGATTCAAAGTTGACGCCAGGGGCGTATTGGGTGAAATTTTTCCCGTTGCCGTTGATTAATCGTGAAGGGAACGAAGCTGAGTATCGGCGACAAGAAGAGAAACGGGGCTCGAATTCATAGCGGATCTTAGCTTGGTCTCGAACAGAGGTAGGCGGTTTCCTGACGGTGCGTGTTTTTTGTCGCATCGTGCATGAAGTTTGTCGCCTGAAGACATGCGCCGGCGTTCCGAAAAATAGAGTATATACCGAGTCGGATTTTGCTTTCGGTAATTTATTTCATAGACATGGTATCGATCTGCCGCGGGCTCGTTTTTGCTCATGCAAGACCTTGAAGAGCTTGTTGTATTAGGGCTAAAAACCTGTCTGACAAAAGAGAATCAGTGAAAAAAATAGAAAAATCAGAAAAAATAAAAGGCTTGGTAAAGGGGGCGCCCAGCGGGTTCTTGGTCAGCCTCGTCGTGCACGCCGCGGCGCTTTCGCTGGCGGGACTTCTGGTCGTGTTCTCCGTTGTGAATAAAGAAGAGAAAAAATTCGTGCCCCCCGCGCCGGTTGACCGTCCAAAAATGAAGCTGAAAAAACCGAAGGTTAAGGTCAAGAAGACCTCCAAGCCGAAATCAACCACGCGGATCGTCACCAAGGTGAAAAGGGCGAGCATGCCCGACATCCAACTTCCGGAAATGAGCGGCATGGGGGAAGGTCTGGCTGGCGGCGTCGGAGGTTTCGACATATTGCCGGATATGAATGAGGTAACCTTGTTCGGCGGAGGGCAAACGATTGGAAATGATTTTGTCGGCACGTTCTATGATCTTAAACGCAGCCGCTCGGGCAGGCCGCTGCCTCCGATGGATCGAGAGAATGTTCAAAACCTCGTGGTGAAGTTTTTCCAGAGCGGATGGCGGCCATCCGTGCTTTCACAGTATTACCGTTCGCCGCGAAAGCTGTATACAACCGCCTTCATGGTTCCGCCCACGCTTTCGAGCTTGGCTCCGGAAGCTTTTGGCGAAGGGGATACGCTCGGTTACGCCTGGTTGGCGCATTACAAAGGACAACTGGTTTATCCAGAGGATATCAAATTCCGCTTTTGGGGGCGTGGAGATGATATTTTGACGGTCCGCGTGGAGGGTGATATCACGCTCGAGGGATCCTGGGGTGGGACGCGCGAGATGTTCTCCCCGCTTTGGAACCGCACGCGCGCGGATTCCGATAAGTATATTCTGGGCTTCGGCACGGCGATTGTAGGGGATTGGATTGAACTTAAAGCGGGTGAGCCGGTGGACATGGAAGTGCTGATCGGCGAGGTTCCGGGTGGTGTTTTCCAGTCGATGCTTTGCGTCGAGGTAGAGGGCCAGGAATATCCTCGGAATCCAGTAATGAACGGGCCGACGCTGCCCATGTTCAAAACGGAAGAACCGAACGGGGATCTGTCGGATGCCATCTTGTATCATCTGGCCCGAGGAGCGGTTACGGTAAGGGGTGGCCCGGTGTTCCGTGACTTTGGAGATAGCTCTTCCGTCAGTTCGGATGAATATGTGAGTTCCGGCGAGGAAATGGCCGAGAAGCCCGAGGAACGACAAGAGTTGGAGCAGGTTGCGCGACTAAGAAATTGGTCCCTCCTGAACGGGAAGGCTTTTGAGGCGGAGTTCGTGAATTCAATGGGAGATAAAATAACCCTGAAATCAAACAGGGGAAAGCAGATCCGCTTGAATCTGTCGGATTTCTCCGAAGAGGATCGGGAGTATATCGATCTTTCGGTTCCGCCTAGACTAGACATTAAATTTCTGAAATCAGGAAGACAGGCCCCTCCTCCGGAAGATAGTCCATTTATCGCGGACACCAAACCGTACAGTGGCGTGGAGTACGTGTTTGGCGCGGAAGTGAAGAAGCTGGGAAATAGACCGTATAAGCACAATCTAAAGGTTGAATATTTCGCGATCGGGGATGAGTCGGACCTGTCTCT
>JARFRL010000337.1 GCA_029287275.1 Pontiella desulfatans | reverse complement strand
AATCAGGATCTCGACGTCCCGACCTATATTCGCCGCGACATCAAATTGCCGCGCTGATTCATTGCATGAAGAAGTTCGTGGCCCGTTCGACGCCGATCGTGCTGTCGTCGCCATGCCCCGGAAAGATTCGGATGTCCTCGGACAATTTCTTCAACGTGCTTAGCGAATCCTTCAGCGCCCGCGGATCGCCGCCGGGCAGATCGGTGCGACCGCACGAACCTTTGAAGAGGGTGTCGCCGGTGATCATGATCTTTGATTCGGGAAAGAGCAGGCAACAGCCGCCTGGCGTGTGGCCCGGGGTTTCAATCCGCTGAAAACGAAGATCCGCGAAGGTCCAAGATTCGGCGCTTTCGAGGTGCTCGAACTTTTCAACGTTTGGTCTCCGCGGTCTGGGATAGTAGGGCGGCCCCTGGTTGCGTTCGTCGAACGCCCACGCCAGATCTTTCGAGTGCATCGCGATGGGAGCGGGGGCCTTTTCGTGCAGGTCCGCGAGCGCGTTGATGTGGTCGTAATGCGCGTGGGTGCAGACGTAGGCCGCGACCTCTAGATCGTGCTCGTTGAGCGCGTGAAAGATCACGTCGGCGTCGTGGCCGGGATCGAAGATGATCGCTTTTTTATCGGCGCTCCAGACGATGTAGCACATCTCCTGATACGCCCCGGTGGGGATGGGAAGGATATTCATCAGTTGGCTTTCGGCGCGGTTTTGGTTTCCGGGAAGGCCTTTTTGGTGTAGGCGCAGTTGATGATCATGCTGCCCTTGAGCTTGCCGGTGTTCTGCCCCGCGGGAACGATGTTCAAGGAGCGCACGTCGTAGCGAACGCCCTGTTGTTGAAGTTCGGTGAGAAACCCAACCAACGCCTCGAGTTTACCTTCCCAAGGGCAGTTGATCGCCATCTCGAAAAGGTCGTCCGTGGTGTTTTCGCCGCGGGGTTGGTTGCGGGTGATGTTCAACGCGTGCTTGGCGGCGATGGCGTTGACGGTTTTCATCAGTTCGGGCGAGACGGATTTCTGTTTGATGTCGAACACCCGGAGATCCTTCTGGAGCTCGTTGAGATCGGCGATCCATTCGTCCTGCATTTTGACGCGCCGATGATCCAGCCGGATCTGCTGTTCGAGTTTCTGGATCTCGACCTTTTTCGCTTTGTGCTCGGCCAGTTTTCCGTCGATCATGTACCAAGTTCCGCCGGCCAGCAGCGTGGCGAGCGACACGACGCCCAAAATCATTTCTCGTTGAGAAATCTTCATTTCGATTCCTCCTTCTCCGCCAAGGGCAACGAAACGGAAAAGATGGCCCGCCTGACGCCCTTGGTGACTTTCTCGTTGACGGACTCGTTGCGAATCCCATCGAAAAGATCGGATTTGTTGAGCGTCGCGAAGAAGTCGGTGACGATGCTTTTGTCCCGTCCCGTGCCGCGGAGGGTGACGCCCTTGTTTTTGTCGTAGCCGTAGGAGACGAATTCAATGTCGCCGACGGGCAGCACGCGGGTCACTTCACGCAGGCACTCGAGCGAGGAGTCGGAACGGTCGGTGTAGACGCGCAACGCCTTCAGTTTGCGCTGATTCGCCTCGGCCTGCCGCGCCATAGGGGCGATCGCGTTGGCGTCGCCGCGGACGGCGTTGAGCTTCATGTCGCGCGCCTTGAACACGGAGAAAAAACCTAGCAGCACGATGACCCAAACCACCGCGACGCCGCCCGCGATGATGCTGAAGCGTTTGTTGAGCGTCTGTCGCTTCATATGCTCGATCCATTCGGCGGGAATGAGCTCGATATGATTTTCCTCGCTGAGCGTCCGGCGCGCCATGCCCTCCGAAAGCGGGGGGAGGTCGGCGAGATCGTGATAGTCGACCTTTACGCCGCATTTTTCGGCGAGCTTGGAGCGCAGGGGCGCGGGCACCTCGCCCAAGGACCAAAACTGAAAGCTTTTCGGCGCGGGTAGTTCGTGTTCCGCGTCGAGGGTGGTGAGGGTATACGCGATTTCGTGGGTCAGCTCGTCGATCACGGACATGTCGTCGAGGCGCGCGGGCAACGAACGGAAGGTGATGGGACGGCCCTCGTTGAGCACCGCGAGGACGAAATCGACGCCGTCCACGATGATTAGAATCTCGCACCCGGAATCCGCGAGGTGGTCGGCGTCGCGCAGCAATTGAATCCATCCCAACACGCGGGCGTCGATGCTGTGAATGCGCACGCCTTTCTTCTCGAACATTTCGCCGATCGCGTCGATGCGCGCCCGTTTGGCCGCGGCCATCAACACCTCGGAGGAATCCTCGTTCTTCAAGAGGATCTCGTGGGACATGGCGAGCTGATCGATCGGGAAGGGGGAGATCTTGTCCATCTGGAAGCCGATCATCTCCGCGACTTCGTTTTCATCGCCGGTGGGGAAAACCATGGTTCGCGTGAGCAGTTCCGAGGCGCGCAGGGCCACGGTAACCTCGCCTCGGACGTGTTCGGAAACATCGTCGGGGAGATCCCGCTCCGCGAGGGCTTCATCCGCCAGGCCCGCCGGGAGCTCGAGCGGCATGGAGCTTTGCTCCACGAGCTCGCGCCCATCGGTGTTGACCTTGAACGTGGTCCACTCGATCCCATCCGGCGTTCGACACGCCGCGGTGATGGTCTTCTCGCGTAATTTAATTTTCCTTAACAGGTCCTTCATTCCAGTAAACCACCACGGAGTCTTTGTTCTTCTGCAGGAAGATCGCTTCGATCTGATATTGGCTTCCGTGAATATCCCCAACAGAAGTTACCTTCACGAAACTACTTTGCAATTTAAATTTGTTGGGATCGGCGCTCACTTCGCCGAGATCGCGGATGCCGTCGTCGAGCGTGCCGGCTTCCTGGTCCTCGCCGAGGATCACCTCGCGAACGCCTTGGAGTTCCCAGTCCTCGTATTCCGCGTAACTGAGCAGCACGTCGTCGGTCGCGGTGTTGAGGTTGACCTTGCCGTCTCCCCAGACGGTCAGGATGCTGGCGATGCCGAAAATCTCGTCGCTTTCCTCGTCGGCGGGTTTTCCGTAAAGGATGTCCGCGCCCCAGTTTTTAACCAGAAGTAATTCATCGACGCTGTCGAGCGGACCGTTTTTGACCGGGTAGCCCGCCTCTTCGTAGAAGGGGTCGTCCGATTCGGCGCCGTCGATCTGATGCAGATCGTTTTCGTCGATCCAGTCCGCGAGGCAATCGATCATGGCGTCCCAATCGGTGGAGGGGACGTTCGCCATCTCGAAGATCTCCAGCCATTGCTGACGAGTGAGCAGGTTGACGTTTCGTCCGGCCTCGGCCGACTCGAGGGTGACGGTGAAGCGCGCGCCGTTCTCGAACTCGATGCTGGAGCTCGTGGGCAGCCCGCGTTGGGTGAATAGGGCCGCCTGCATGAAGCCGTCTTTGTCCTCGTCCATGTCCTCGATTTCGAGCTGTTTGGCGTCGGCGCGGTTGTCGAGAATCGCTTTGGCGTATTCGATGCCGGAGAGGGCCATCATTTCAGCCTGAAATTTCTTTCGTTTGTGGGACACGAGCATGGCTTCCAGGTTCACTTCGAACGCGAAGGAGCCGACGATGAACGACAGAATGATGAGCACCCACAGCGCGACCATCAGCGCGGCGCCCTCTTTTTTTCGTTTGGATGTGTGTCGCGTGTTCATTTTGTCGGTGGGCTAACGGTTGTGGTTCGTCCGCTTCCTCCCGCGGTGGAGTTCGCGCTCTCTCCCGAGATGGTGGGGCCCGATAGCTTCTCTTTCACGGATGACGCCGCGGGGATTTCGATGACGCGGTTGAACTCGATGGGTTCGTCGTCCGAATCCTCCGGTTGCACGAAAACCGTGAGCAGCACACGGGCGGGGAGCGAGTTTTCCGGCTCCCATTCCTCGGTCCAGTCCTCGTTTTCCTCGTCCCAGAAAAGGATTTCCAGGCCTTGCACGATGGTGGAAACCAGCACGGGCTCCTCGATGAAATCGTCCTCGACCTCCTCGGCGTTCGCGATGGCGGGCATGGTCGTGGCGAACAGGGCGGGCGCGCCGTTTTCATCGTCGATGAAAAGGTTGATGCGGTGCGGGCCTTTCGCGAACGGGGAGTCGGCTGGCATGAACGCGCCGCTGGAGGTGACGAAACTGATGGAGTCGGCCGGTAGACCGCCGGATGAATTCTTCTCGAAGGTGAAGGCGTAGGTCTTGCGGGGATTGTAGAAATAGATGGCCGAGTTGAGCGCTGAAACGAGTTGGGTCATCGCGAAGTCGCCGTGTTTGATGCCGTCGATCACTTCCATGCCGCGTTTCCAGCCGCGCAGCGTTCCGGTGAAGGCGCTGTACGCGATCGACAACGCGATCGTCATGACCACGAGCGCCACCAGCAATTCGATCAGCGTGAAGCCTGGTTTTCGGTTCGGATGGAGACGGTTTTTTTTCACGGTTCGGTTAGATTTCTCTCGAGACGCTTTCGGCGTCGGGCGCGTATTTGAAGAGGGTGATTTCCTCGAAAGCGTCGCGGCCGCGCTCCGACCATTGGACGCGCGTGGTGACCTCGAACAGTCCGGGACGTTCCTCCTCGTCGACCATGATGATGTCGCGGAACCATACGTAGCCTTTCAAGTCGTTGAAATCGCCTGATTCCGAGAGCTCGTCCAAATCGACTTTTTCGATCGGGTTTTCTATGTCGACGCGTCGAATCAGCCCGCGGGCGACCTCGCGATTGCGGGCGGTTCGCACGACGGAAAGGCATTGCGACATGGCGATCATCATCGACGTGACGCCCACGCTGAGAATCACGATGGCCAAGAGAACTTCGACAAGGGTCATGCCCTTTTTGGATGCGGATGATCGCTTCATAAATACCAGATGGGACATTCCCAATTCGTTGGCGTTAAATAAAGACAAACATGACCCGCTTTTTATTGCCTCCCAATCCCGCGAAAGGCGGTTAAAGTCTTCGAGTCCGCGCTGTTAGCCGCGGGCGGCGGCCAAACCGCGGTGAAATTTGAGTTGAAGCGCGCGCCGCGGCGCGCGTACACTCCTTTAATCGGAGGCGGTTATGAAACAGCTCATCATAGTGCTCGCTCTTTTTTCGATGGCCCTCGTCGGATGCGAGCGCGCGGAAGAAAGCGTCGAATTGCCCGTGCGGAGTGAAAAAGCGGACGTGAACGTTGGCGACTCCTACGCCGACGTGCTGGACAAACTGGGGAAGCCGAACATCAATTCCGTCACGGAGAACTCGCGGGTTTTGATTTATGATCGGATCGAGGTCAAGCTTCAGAGCAACGTGGTGGTCGAGGTCTTTGACCACCGCGGTTAATCAATTTCTCTAATAATTCCCGCGAGAAACCTCTCCGTCGCTCCGGTGACTTTCACGTCGTCAAGCGCGCCGAATCGTTGGTTGATTTCCGCGTGATCGCGGTCGGACGCGTCGATGAGCTCGGCTGGAATTCCAAACACGCTGAGAGCCGCGGCGAAATTGTCGGCTTGTTTGAGTCGTCCCGGATTCACGGTCTGGCCCATGCCGCGGGAGAAGCAGATGAGAAAGGGCGGCACGCTCTTGCCGCTTCCGACGTGCTTGATGGGCGAGGCGTCTTTCCAAGAAGCCGGGTCGGCGCTGAAGATGGTTTCATAAAGCGCTCCGCCGCCCCTCGAATCCTTCATCAGTTCGGGGATGTCGTACGCTTGGGTGTCGAGCGCGACGACGCCTTTGATGACGGATAGATCCTTCCCTGCTTTGAGCATTGGCCGCATGTCGGTCGCGACGAGCGCGACGAGGTACGCGCCCGCGGAGTGCCCCATGATGAAAAGTTTATCCGGATCGCCGCCGCGCTCCGCGGCGTGGTCATGAACCCACGCGATGGCTTTGGCGACGTCCTCGACGTTTTTGGGAGGTGCTCCGTCGGGGTGAAGGCGGTAATTGGCGCTGACGAAGTTCCAGCCTTTCGCGTTGAAATAGCTGGCCTTCATTCCCACGCGGGCTTTATCGCCTTTGGACCAACCCCCGCCGTGAACGTAAATCATCGTTGGCGCGGGGGTCGCGCCGGGCGCGGGATATAGGTCGAGCGTTTGGTCCTTGTGGTTTCCGTAAGCGAACTCGGTTTTTCCAGCGGCGGGAAAAACGAGGACCGCGACCGCGATGACAGCAAGCACGCGCCGCGTCACGCTATTTTCCGATGAGTTTGAGGAACTCGTTGCGGGTGGACTGCTCCGAGCGGAAGCTGCCGAGCATGGCGGAGGTGATCATGCAGGAGTTCTGTTTCTCGACGCCGCGCATCATCATGCAGAGATGTTTCGCCTCGATGACGACGCCGACGCCCTCGGGCGCGACGGTTTCCATCAGCGACATGGCTACCTGATTGGTGAGACGCTCCTGTATCTGCAGACGTCGGGCGAAGAGGTCCACGATCCGCGCTAGTTTGCTCACGCCGAGCACTTTGCCTTCGGGAATGTAGCCGATGTGGCACTTGCCGAAAAAAGGCAGCATGTGGTGTTCGCAGAGACTGTAAAGCTCGATGTCCTTCACGATGATCATGTGATTGTCTTCGACGGTGAAGACGGCGTCGTTGATGACGTCCTCGAGTTTTTGGTGATAGCCCCGCGTCAGAAATTCCATGGCCTTCGCGGCGCGGTCGGGGGTGTCCAGGAGGCCTTCGCGTTCGGGATCTTCGCCGATTCGAGCGAGGATGTCTTTATACAGGTCGTTCATGAATCTCTCCGTTAATTGAGGCGGAGACTACGCGTTCCGGAGGAGTCGGGCAAGCACGATGACGCCTTCGAT
>JARFRL010000353.1 GCA_029287275.1 Pontiella desulfatans | reverse complement strand
TCCTTATCGCACTGGATGCGGTTCGACTGCACCGCGGGGCCTTTTCGGGTGTTCAGCATGCGGTATTGGATGCCCGTGTAATCTGAATTTCTTCCGAGCTCGCCCCCGAGCGCGTCGAGCTCCGAGACCAAATGTGATTTAGCGATCCCTCCTACGGCCGGATTGCAGGGAAGCCGACCGATAAGGTCTTTATTCAGCGTGATTAAAAGTGTTTTAACACCCATTCTAGCGGATGCCAGCGCCGCTTCATAACCGGCGTGTCCCCCGCCCACGACTATAACTTTATAACAAGACTTACTCATAATATATAATCAACCCGGTTTCCAGTGGGCGAGGATAGTTGCACTCGACAATCAATTGGTCAACAGGGAGTTGCAAACAATAATCCCGGTTCGAATCTTTGCTCCAATTCACATCACTTCAGCCGCGCTTATTCACATGTAAGCTAGAGCGATGGATAACGAACAAAGCGACAGTTTGTTTGATTGTTCTGAAAAAAATATTAAGATCCCGTTCTTATGGAGGGAGAAATGAAAATATTGATGTCTGGGTCGCACGGTTTGATTGGAGCGGCGCTTTTCGAAAGGTTGAGAGCGGAGGATCATGAAGTCGAAAGGTTGAGCCGCGATTTAAGCAAGCCGATCAACTTCAAGGGGGTTGACGCGGTGGTACATTTAGCGGGTGAGAGCATCGCCGAAGGACGATGGAACGCGGCTAAAAAGGAGCGGATAGAGCGCAGCAGGGTGGATGGTACCGCGGCGCTGGCGCGACAAATCGCGGAGAGCGAAGATAAACCGTCCATTTTCATTTCCGCATCGGCCATAGGATATTACGGCGATCGATTCGCGGAAACGCTCACCGAGAAAAGTGAGCCCGGCTCTGGGTTTCTTCCCGCTGTTTGTTCACAATGGGAAGCGGCTACCCAACCCGCCGAAGAGGCGGGTGTACGTGTGGTTAAGCTGCGCACGGGAATCGTGTTGAGCGCGGAAGGCGGGGCCCTCAAGAAAATGCTTTTTCCCTTTAAAATGGGTGGGGGAGGGATTCTGGGAGACGGCAAGCAATACATGAGTTGGATCAGCTTGGATGACATGGTTGGTGCCATACGTTTCTTGCTGTTGGATACCGAGCTGGATGGACCGGTAAATCTTGTGGCTCCGAACGCGGTCACTAATCATGAATTCACTAAAACATTGGGGAAGACGCTGCGACGTCCTACGCTACTTCCGATGCCCGCTTTCGCGGCCAGAATGCTTTTCGGAGAAATGGCCGACGCGCTGTTACTCTCCGGCGCGAGAGTGGTTCCCGAGAAACTAAGCGCGGCGGGTTACACGTTTGAACATGAAGATTTAAAATCAGCGCTCGAGGATATTTTGAAATGAAAAAATCGGATGCTTTGGAACGCATTTACCAAGAGATTTCAGAAAAAGAAAAAGGGTATCGAGCGAAGGCGCTTAAACTATTTCCCCACGTATGTGGAAGTTGCGCGCGCGAGTTCGAGGGCGCGAAACTGAAAGAACTGACGGTCCACCATAAAGACCACAACCATCAAAATAATCCGCCCGACGGAAGCAATTGGGAGTTGTTGTGTGTTTACTGCCACGACAACGAACATGAAAAACATAAGATGAAGGGCTTCGGCGGCGGGGCGGAAAAGGCCTTCAAAAGTGGGGGATTCAGCGCCTTCGAGGGACTGGACGCGTTGCTTCCAAATGTTGGAAAGGATGAAGACTAAAACCAGATGTCCACTTTGCCCGAAAGCCTGTGAATTGGAAGAAGGTGAATATGGGGACTGTTACGCGCGGCGAAATGTTGATGGCCGAATCGAATGCGTTACGTATGGCCATCCGTGCGCGATACATCTGGATCCTGTTGAAAAAAAGCCGCTTTATCATTTTCTTCCGGGATCCTCCATTCTGTCCGTCGGAACCGCTGGCTGCAATCTACACTGCAAGCAGTGTCAAAACTTTGAAATATCGCAATCAACACATTCAGCCGGCCCAGCTTTTTCTCCGCGGGCCATAACGGATTTGGCCCTTGAAAGGGGATCGCCCGCGATCGCCTACACGTACACCGAACCACTTGTTTCTTACGAATACACCCTTGATTGCTGCGAAACCGCGGCCGCTTCCGGTCTTAAAAACGTTCTCGTAACGGCCGCTTACTTTAATCCGAAGCCATTGGAGCGCGTTTGTGAATATATCGACGCGGCGAACGTGGATCTGAAGTCCTTCAATGATGATTTCTACCGCGATATATGCGACGCCCGATTGAAACCCGTTCTCAAGGCTTTGAAAATCATGAAAGAGAAGGGGGTTTTCCTGGAGATCACGAATCTCATCATTCCTTCGCTCAATGATTCCGAAGATGAAACGAAGGCGCTTTGTGAATGGGTCGGTGAACATCTCGGCGTGGAAACGCCGCTTCATTTTTCTCGGTTTTTCCCACGCAACAAACTCCGCCATCTGCCACCAACCCCCGAGACGACGATTCGCCGCGCGCGCCAGATCGCCAGAGAAACCGGCTTGAAGTTCGTCTACGTAGGAAACATGTCCGGCGCGGAAGGTGATTCCACGCGGTGCCCGAACTGCGAAACCTTATTAATCGAACGGGACGGTTATCGCGTTCAAAACCGCGCCCGCGCTGATGGAACCTGTCCGACGTGCGCGGCCGCGATTCCCGGGATTTGGCGATAGTTTGGGATTATTGGATCGATTTAACGAACGCTCCGAATTCCTCGGGCGTCAAATCATCCAACTTCAGGTCGCGCGCTTTCAGTTCGTCCTCGATTTTCTGAATAAGCTTGTGGATGTAATCGTGGCTCTCGTCCGATCCCATCAAAACGTCGTAATTCTCTGCCTTGGTGACGCGTACATGGCCATCCTCCGCGTCAAATCCCACGCCTAATAATCGAATGATTTTCTTTTGATTGGTTTTGGGCATTTTTTTAACAAACCTGCTTGATCCAACACGGCGAAATGGCTACTTTCCGCTCTCATTCATTGCCGAATGGTGTAATTGGCAGCACAAGCGACTCTGACTCGCTTAGTCAAGGTTCGAGTCCTTGTTCGGCAACCATGTTTCCAGAAACATCGGAAGCTTGGACTTCCGATCCACTGAATAACTCTCCGCGACAAGGATTCTGTAATCCAATTCTTAGCTCACGCGAATCGGCATGATCACGTAGAGGAACGGAACATTCGTTTTAATCACGCCCGGACTCAACTCATCCGAGAGCTCCAAAAAGATCTCGTCGCTATCAAGATGCTTGAGCGGCGCCATCAGAAACCCTGGATTGAACGCGATCGTGATGTCCTTGCCGGAATATTTAATCGGAACCGCCTCGCGGGATTCACCGATTTCCGGAGAAGAAGTCAAAAGCTCCATGCGGTTTTCCGTGATCTGGATCTTCACGGACGCGGCTTGATCGTCGAGCATGAGCGAAACGCGGCGAACGGCGCTCTGCAGCATTTCGCGGTCGATCGCGACGCGCTCCTCGCACTGCGAAGGAATCACCTGGCGATAATTGGGGTAGGTGCCGTCGATTAGTTTTGAAATGATGAAAATGTTTCCAAACTCGAAAGCGACCTGCGTCGCGGACGTCTTGATGCTGGCTTCTCCTTCGTCATCCAGCGTTTTGATCAGCTCGCTAACGGTTTTGGTTGGCACGACGATATCCACTTCCGCGTCTTCCGGCATGTCGATTTCCTGCTCCACCAAAGCCAGACGCCGGCCGTCGGTGCAGACGGTCGTGAGCTTGTTGTCGCGGAAAGCCATCAGGGAACCGTTGAGAATGGCCCTGGATTCGTCCGTGCTGGCCGCGTAGGAGGTTTTCTGAAGGATATCCCTCAGCGTGCCTTGCTTGAGCGTGTAGGAGAAACTCTCTTCGAATGTGGGCATGGGCGGAAAGTCATCTTTCGAAAGACCCTCGAGCTTGCAGCTGTACGAACCCGAAAGGATCGTCGCGACATCCTCGTTGCTGACGCCGATGTCCACCTGATGGCTGGGAAGGTCGCGGCAAATGCTGAAAAAACGACGAGCGGGTAGGGTGGTCGCGCCATCTTCATCGATGTCCGCCTCGATGCTGGTGCGCACGCTGACTTCCATGTCGGTCGTGGTGAGCGTCAGCTTGCCGTCGCTCGCCTCGAGCAGCACGTTCGAAAGAATCGGTAGCGTGGTCCGCTGACCCACGATCGACTGCACTTTTTGCAACGCTTCCAGAATCTGATCCTTCTCGATGCTGAACTTCATTAACAAGCCTCCTGTTATATAGATATACCTTATTTATAAAATCACTATTATTATAGTCTGTGGACAACCGCTTTAAAACCTACCTATTTCCCGTAACCCCGTCACCCTGAAAAGTTTGAAAACGACAACAAACCTGTTGATAACCTGATCATGAATCCGCCGCTCTGTTCACAAGATCGAGTTATTGAAATCATCATCAGAAACTCCACAGGTTGTTACGGTTTCATTAACAGGCCATGAGCCTTGGGTTAGCCACGTTAATCGCGCGGTTCGGTCAGTCGTGAAACTGAAAAACCGCCTCGCGTGAGACGGTTTTGAACTGCTTCCGGAATCATGAAAAACGCTAGAGCGCCTTCGCGCAGTTTTTGCTCACCTTGTCTTTCAGGATCGCGATGGTCTGTTGAAGAGCGCGGTCGTCTTTGGCTTTCCCCGTCACTTGGTCGTGCGCGTAGAGAATCGTCGCGTGGTTGCGGCTGAACTGCTCGCCAATCACCGGGAACGATTGATCCGTCATGGTCCGCGATAGATGCATGGCGATCTGGCGCGGCCAAGCGATGTCTTTCGTGCGCTTCTTGCTGGTTAGATCGGACGGACGCAGATCAAAATGCTCCGCGACGGTGCGTTGAATGACATCGACGCTAATGGCGGCCTGCGACTCTTTGTCGAGCAGATCGTGCAGCAACTCATCCACCTTCTGGATGTCCACCTGCTGATTCGTTAACGACATGAACGTGGCGACCCGAATCAGCGCGCCTTCCAAGCTGCGGATGTTCGAGGAAACTCGTTCCGCGAGATAATCGAGCAGTTCATGGCCGATATTAAGGTTCAAAAGCTCCGCTTTTTTCCGCAATATCGCCGTGCGGGTTTCAACGTCGGGCTTTCCAAGCTCGGTGACCAAGCCCCACTCGAAACGGGAAATAAGCCGCGGCGCGAGCCCGGCCATTTCACTCGGCGTGCGGTCGGAGGTAAGCACGACTTGCTTGTGGTTTTCAAAAAGCGTGTTGAAGGTGTGGAAAAACTCTTCCTGGATGCGGGCTTTTCCATCGAGAAATTGGATGTCATCGATCATCAGCATGTCGATTTTCCGGTATCTCTTCCGGAACGCGGCCACGTTGTTGTTTTGCAGCGAATCGATATATTCGTTCAAAAACGTTTCGCAGGTGGTGTAGCAAAGCTTCGCGCGCGGCTTTTTCGAGGCGATGTGGTTGCCAATGGCCTGCATCAGGTGGGTTTTACCCAGCCCAACGCCGCCGTAGATGAAAAGAGGGTTGTACGTTCGGGACGGCGAATTCGCGGCGGCCATCGCGGCGGCGTGGGCGAATTGGTTGGCCGGACCAACCACGTAGGAGTCGAACGTGTAGTTGGGATTAAGGTTGTGGTTGGGCTTTTTGTTTCCGCTGAAGGGATTCGGAATGGAGAGCGGCGAAGGCGAATGATCCGGCTCGGGTTCCGGCTTCTCGACATCAAAACACGTGGAGTCGACCTCCAGAGAGATATTCATCTCTTTTCCACTCACGACCATCACGGCCTTGCGGATCATGGGGAAATAATTTTCCTCCAGCCAGTCTTTATAGAAGTCGTTGGCGACAGCCAGTCGCATGTTCTCGCCGGACATTTCCAAGCATTGGATCACCGCGATCCAACGGTCGTAAATATCACCAGAGAGTATGCTTTTTAGCTGCTTGCACGCCTCGTCCCAAATATTTTGGTGTTCCTTTTGCATTTTCCCCAATATTCTTTTCCTTTAACAGGTCACGCCGGCTTATTGACAAGTTATTAACAGCCAATTGCTTCCTCTTGCGCAACGTGATGATGAAAAGTAGAGAATGCGGTTGTCATGCTCAAGAGCTTAGATTTTTTTCCCGCCAAAAAAAATCACTACCACTAAATGTGGGTGTCCAGGGTCAGTGAAGCACAAGATAGCGTCGCGATTGTTGGGAAATGGTTAAAACAAAAATGTACCACCCGCTGGAAAAGCTATTGTAAAACATCAGATTGAAAGTAGTTGCGCCCAAATGATTCGGTTAACAGGACGAAATTACGCCTCAAGGATCTTTATCGAAGGCCGCTTGAACCAAGCATCCGAGGAATTTAACGGCGCGCCGCGAAAAGTTTGAGCTTTTGTAGGCAATAGGCGGTTGATACCTTCCGTTATGTGAACCGGACGTTGGGTTCGGAGGTACTATAATGAAAAGCAAACTCATGATTTTAGCGCTCGCGGCGTTGACGCTTCCCGCGCTGTCGCGGACGAACGAATTCAGGCGCGGCTCAGCCGAGCGAGGCGACTTCGACCGTCAACAAGGTCAGTATGGCGACCGAAAACATAAAGATCGGTTTCAGGAGCTTACGCCGGAGCAAAAGGCGGAAATGCAAGAGCGCCGTCTAATCCTCATGGAAAAAACGCTCAAGGAAATCGGTGTGACCGACGAACAAAAAGCGCGAATCATCGAGTTGCAGCAACGTCTTAAAGACGACATGAAACAAAACGCGATCGAGGTCAACGAAGCGCGGGACACCCTGTCAAGACTGGAAAAAGAAGGCGCTTCTCAGGAAAACCTATACGCGGCCATCGACGAGATCGCGGCGGCTCAATCCGAACAGATGAAGATCCTGATCCGAAATCGAATGGAAATGGAACAGATCCTCGGCGAGGAAAAATATAAGCTTTTCATGAACAGCGCCCGCGACAAATGGCGCGAGCATGGACGACGAGGTGGATCCAGTATGCCGCCGCGTCCCGGACTACCGCCGATTCCAGGTCAGGAACAAAAAAAGAGCCCGCCTCCGCCCCCGCCGCGAGGCGCCTCGACTCCTCCCATGCCGGAAGCGTGATTCCCGATCAGTCGGAAAAGAGTGAAAACCGCATTCTTTGCCGAACTTTCATAATGCCGAAAATCTACAAGCGTTCGCCGAAAATCTAAAAGACCCAATCGTATTTTCAAGTAACCTGTTGGGTGTTTTGATGGAGGGGCTAATGGGAAGATCGGGGAAGAAGGGGTATTTCGGCAAACACGCGAAATCCAGCGCCGCGCTGGTTAGTCTGGCGATTCACGCCGTGCTTATCGTTACGGCGATCTCATTCGTCGCGGTAAGTGTTTACGTCAAAGAAGATCAGACATTTGAAGAAAAAAAAGTAAAACGGCCGCGATTGAAGCTCAAGAAATTGACTGTACCGGTCAACGTGAAGAAAAAGAAAATCCAAAAGCCCAAGCTTCGGAAAACCATTATTTCCAAACCCAAAACCAAGTCGATGGACATCAAAATGCCGGAAATCAGCGGCATCAAGGGCGGCACCGGATACATGAACGATGGCGGTCTCGGCGGCATTGGGTTTAGCTTGGAAATTGATTTGTTCGGTGGAAATAAAGGCTCGGGGAACGAGTTGGAAGGAACTTTTTTCGACTTGAAAACGGCGCCCGATGGAAGCCCGACCGACATGCAGCATACCAGCGATACCATGGGGGAGGAGGACGATCAAAACGACGAATATAAGAAAGTCCTTCAACAATTCAACGCGTCCTGGAATGTAAGCCGGCTTGGAAAAAAATATTTTAAAGCTCCGAAGAGCAAGTTCGCGACCACGTTCATGGTTCCCCACATGTCCGCGGAGGAAGCCCCGAAGGCGTACGGGGTTGAAGATGTGGTCCAGCCGAAAAGATGGGTCGCCTATTATCAAGGAAAAATCGCCGCGCCCGAAACCGGCCGCTACCGGTTTTGGGGGATCGCGGATGACGCGATGCTTGTCAGGGTGAAAAAAGATCTGGTCATCGACGCCAGCTTGGGAAAACGGTACACGGACTGGGAAAGCAAAGATCCGCGGAATCGTAAACTCACGTCGGGCAGAGAAAAAGGATTGGTGGTTGGCGATTGGTTCCACATGACCAAGGGGAAGCCGACGGATATCGAGGTTCTGATCGGGGAAATGCCGGGCGGCGTGTTCTATTGTCGGTTGTTGATCGAGCAGGATGGAGTTGAATACCCGAAAGGTAAAGGCGGTCGGCCTATTCTCCCCGTCTTCAAAACGCGCCCAATTCCTGAAAAACTGATTCCTCAAATGAAAATTGATCCCGACGCCGCGACCGCTGATGGACCGAGTTTTGGCGTTTTGAAATAAAATCGAATGTCCATTTCCGTCGGGTTTGCTACATTCCCGCGCATGGCAGAGAAAACGCCCAGCCCATTGAGAGCCAGTTTCTGGCTTACGGATGATGAAAAACGCTATGTTTTAATCATCTGCGCCCTTTTTCTGCTTGGATTGGCGGCTCGTTATCTTTATTTGAACAACCGGAATCCATCGCCCTCCATTCCGGCCGAGGTGAGCCAAGCGGAGTCGAGCCATGAGTGAATGCCTGTTTTGTAAAATCGTGAAGAAGGAAATCCCCGCCACCATCCTCTATGAGGACGACGACGTGTTGGCGTTCATGGATATCGGCCCGATAATAAAGGGCCACGCGCTCGTCATTCCCAAGAAACACTACGATCCAATCACCGAAACGCCCGATGAAACGGCTTCCAAAATATTTCTCATCGCCAAGAAAATAGCGGCCGCGCAAATGAACGGTCTGCG
>JARFRL010000201.1 GCA_029287275.1 Pontiella desulfatans | reverse complement strand
CGGGAATCATCCCACCCGCTGAAAAGCGCCATCATTCGCAGGTTGGCGGAAACGCCCTTGTTCTCTTCCTTGTACAGCTTTAGTTGAGGTTCGAGATCGTCCCAGATCGCGCGACTCGCCTTCAACTCGGCCCGCACACCCGTGTATTGGAGCAACTTGATCGCGCTCAGCCCCGCGATCAACAGGACCGGCGTGATGATCGCGCTGATCAAGATGAAGCGTCGGCTGACCGCGCCCTGATGCCGTTGCTCCGAACGGTGCAGTAGATTGACTTTTGGATAGGTCATTGTTCCTCCAACCCTCCGATGGCCGCGCCGATGGCGGCGGCGAAACGCGTGGCTTCCTGTTTCATTTCCGCGGAAAGGGCGCCCTCCTCGCAATGGATGTTTCGCAGCGGATCCCAGCGCACCACCTCGGAATGCAGCAGGTTGCCGATTTCCTCGTCGAAACTGGAAAGAATGCTGAGCCCTCCGGATACATAAACCTTGGAAACGCGGCAACCTTGATGCCGCTCGATGAAATCCTTGGAGATGGAAAGTTGTTTGATGAAGGGCTCCAGCACACTGGAGAGCGACGCCGAAATATTGATGGAACGGTCGCTCAAAATGCTGGCCGCGAGCTCGTCGTCCACGCCCAGATCCTTGCCTAGTTTCTCGCGGAGCGCCCGGGCGCCGAAGGGCATTTTTCCAACGAGGCAAATCTCGCCCTTGCTCAGAAACACGAAATGGCTGATCGATTCTCCCGTTTCAAGAAGACAGACCGTCGATTCCGCGCACTCGTCGCCGCAGGCGTGGAGAAAGGCGGAGACGAACGACAGCCCCGAAAGCTCGAGCGAGGTTGGCGCCGGCGGGCCGGATGGAAACATGCCCAGCAAAAACCGCGCGTCGTCGTCCGGGATGGCGGCCGCGAGCAGACTCGAGTCCTGGCGACCCTTGCCGCGCTTCACCAATCGGGCCGACACACGATATTCTTCGGTCACGTTCAACAGCTCGCGGAGCTTGGCCTCCGTCACGTTTTCCTCTTCGGCGCCCAACTGCGTGTTGACCATGCGGACCACCGCGGCGGGACCGGTATAAGAAAGACAGCCGTAATACGTGGTGATGTCGCGCGGCAGTTCCATGCGCGAGGCGGTCTGACCGAAGTCCACCGCGGGCAGCATGTCGAGACCCGCCAGCGCGATCCCGTCCTTACTCTGTTTAAGCCGCACCACTTTCGTGGCCGTTGTTGAGAAATCAACTCCGACGAGGTCGGTGAACCGCTTTTTCGGCCGGTCCTTGCTGATCGTTTTTTTCTTCATGGTTTCGTGTTTCCTTCCAAAACGCTTGATCGTCCGAATACCCCATCCGGCGATTCCCTACATGAGTAGGCGCGCAAGCAAGAAAGCAGTATCCATACCACAATGATCAGCCAATTTCCCACTTGCTATAAAGCAGGCCATTACCAATTATGACGGGGTATTTTTTAAGCCGGTCTGAAGAAATCAGGAGCCGAACGTGAGCGAACCAAGCAACGACGCCCCCAGCGCGGAAAACCCTCTCCATATAGAGGAATCCAAATCTCCAGTGATCACGTTGGTCTCGATGCT
>JARFRL010000343.1 GCA_029287275.1 Pontiella desulfatans | reverse complement strand
TCAGTTCGGCGGGATTCATACCGTTACCTCCTTCAAACATTTCCACGATTTCAAATAACCGGCCCTAAAGAGAACAAAAGAGCGGCCATGGGCCACCCTCGATTCAGAGCCAAAACTATCAACAAGTGGGAGAATCTACGCTTCCGCCCCCCCATCGTCAAGGGTCAATCCCGCGAAATCCGGACCCGCCGGAACGCCCCCGCGCGGCGGCTATTCCGGGATCGCGTCGCGCTCGCCAAACGTCCAAGGTCCGATGTAGGACCAGTTGATCCCGTTGTACTGATAGCCTTCGCAGGCGCCATCCCGCGCGAGAAAAAATTGAAAGGGATGGATGCCGGTCGGGAAAAATATAACGCGGCCTTCATAAGGGCGGCCGGTGAGCTCCGACCAGTCCTCGAGGGAGTCGGTGGTTCCCGCGATGTCGCACGCTCCACCACCCGCCGTGGGAGAAAACTCCAGCACGCTCGCGCCTTGCTGGAAAAAGATGGTTCGACCCGCCAGATTCGAAAACTCCGTCACGGCTTGTGGATGAAACACGCGGGCGGCACGGTAAAACCCGCGCGCCTGACCAGGCAAAGGCGTTCGCGCGAAATCATCAGACTCGATCGAGGAATAGCGTTTTTCCAGCAACGCCCAGTCGACCAGGTTCGTCGAAGAATAGATCAACTGCTCGCATTGGTTGGACGTCGCGACGAACACCGCTCCATCAAACGCGACCGAAAGCGCCTCCACCTCGGGCAGCGGTTCGGCCGCGGGCTCGAACGCCGCGGCCGCGGCGCCGACGCGGAGAATCTCCACGGTGTTCATCACCACGTTGGTCAATGGTCGGGCGCTGTTGTTCGTCGCGACCCCTCCGATCTCATGGACCACGGTCATGCCATCGATCACCTCGCCGAAGACCGCGTGCTTTCCATCGAGCCATGGCGTCGCGTCGAGCGTGATGAAAAACTGGCTACCGTTGCTGTCGGGGCCGGAGTTCGCCATGGAAAGGGTTCCCGTGGATGAATGCAGGAGGTTGGCGCTGATTTGGTCGGGAAAGGCGTAGCCCGGTCCGCCGCCGCCCGTTCCGAGCGGATCGCCGCCTTGAACCATGAAGCCCTCGGTGACGCGGTGGAAGATAAGCCCGTCGTAGAACGGCTCCGATTTCACCGCGCCGGACGGCGACAGCCACGTCTGGGTTCCCTCGGCGAGGCCGACGAAGTTCGCGCAGGTCAGCGGCGCCTCCGCGTGATCCAGCTTGCAGGTGAATGAGCCCATCGTGGTGTCGAACGCGGCGTACAAGCCATCCGGCAGTTCCGCGGCGACCGCCTGGGCGATCCATACCGCGAGCGTTGTTGTCCAAATCCTCATGATTTGGAAAGACATAGCGAATCCACCCCGCGGAAGCCATCGAATTATAAAACCCCTTGGCTTTTATAAGTGAAACGCGTCGGCGCTTTCCGTATCTTGGCGACATCATCAACCAAGGAGAACCGCATGTTCGCTCTACTCGTCTTGCTGGGCATCATCGTTGTCGGGATCATCGCGATCGTCGGCATGTACAACGGGCTCGTCACGCTGCGCAACCGCTTCAAGAACGCCTTCGCGCAGATCGACGTGCAGCTGAAGCGCCGCTACGACCTGATCCCCAATCTCGTCGAAACCGCGAAAGGCTACATGAAACACGAGCGCGAGACGCTCGAGGCCGTCATTCAGGCGCGAAACATGGCCGCTTCCGCCGGGAAAGCCGCCGCCGCGAACCCGGCCGACGCGGGCGCGATGGCGGGCTTGATGGGCGCGGAGGGCATGCTGACCGGCGCGCTCGGAAAACTTTTCGCGCTTTCGGAAGCCTATCCCGATTTGAAGGCCAACCAGAACATGATGCAGTTGACCGAGGAACTGACCTCCACGGAAAACAAGATCTCCTTCGCGCGGCAGGCCTATAACGACGCGGTCACGGTCTACAACACCAAACGCGAGGTCTTCCCCTCCAACCTCGTCGCGGGCATGTTCAACTTCGCGGCGGCCACGCTGTTCGAGGTCGCCGACGAGGCGGTCAAGGAAGCGCCCACGGTCAGCTTCGACTAATGGATTTTTTCGCCAGCCAAGATCGCGCGCGGCGGAGCACCTCCGTTCAGAAGCTCTATTTCAGCTTGGCGGTCGCCGCGACGATTCTGCTGGTGTATCTCATCCCGGTCTTCGTCTGGCACGCGTGGAAAGCCGCGCCGGCCACCACGGGCGCCGCGCCGGCGCTGGTCTGGTGGTATCCGGATCTGTTCGGCGGCGTCTGCGCGGGCACGCTGATCGTCGTGCTTGGCGGCGCCGCGGTGAAAATCGCCGAGTTGCGCCGCGGCGGCGGCGCGGGCGTCGCGCGGATGCTCGGCGGGCGCGAGATCCTCCCCGACACCAACGACTTCTTCGAGCGGCGCCTCCGCAACGTCGTGGAGGAAATGGCGATCGCGTCCGGCGTGCCCGTCCCATCGGTCTTCGTGATGGAGAAGGAGGCGGGCATCAACGCCTTCGCCGCGGGGTTTGGCGTGAGCGACGCGGTCGTCGCGGTCACCCATGGAACCCTGACCGGCCTGAGCCGCGACGAGTTGCAGGGCGTGGTCGCGCACGAGTTCAGCCACGTTCTGAACCGCGACATGGCGCTGAACATCAACCTCATGGGCCTGCTGCACGGTTTGCTGATCATTGGGCTCACGGGCCGCGTGTTGCTACGGTTCGCGGGCGATATCGGGCGCTCGCGAGACGGCTCCAAGCTCGCGCTGCCCGTGGTCGCCGGAGCGCTGGCGCTCGTCTGCGCGGGATTCACCGGCTTCTTCTTTTGCAAACTCATCAAGGCGTCGATTTCGCGGCAGCGCGAGCGGCTGGCCGACGCGTCCGCGGTTCAGTTCACGCGCAACCCCGCGGGCCTCGCGGAGGCGTTGAAAAAAATCGGCGGTTTGGCGGAAGGCGCGCGGATTCGCTCGCCGCGGGCCGAGCAAGCCAGCCATATGTTTTTCGGCAACGGAGCGCGCGCGGGACTGTTCAACACGCATCCTCCGCTGCGCCAGCGGATCCAGTGGCTGGAACCGACGTTCGACGGGAACTTCCCGACGGTGACCTATCACGATCTTCGCGAACAACTCGCGCGGTTCGAAGGAGCGCCCAAGCAAGAGAAGAAAAAGGCCGACTTCGTTGATCTGTTCACCAATCCGGTCAAGGTCGCGACCGCGGCGGTCGTGGTCGACTCGATCGGCCGTTCGAGCCAGCGGCCGCCAAGCCCGCACATGATCCTCGAGTCGATCGGCCGTCCGATGGAACGCCACGCCGAAAGAGCGCGCGAGCTGATCGCGTCCATTCCCGCGGCGGTCCGCGCGCGCGCCAACAACCCATACGGCGCGCGCGGGCTCGTCTATTTTCTCCTGCTCGACCCCGACGCGGAGGTCCGCGGCAAGCAGATGGTCCTTCTCAAGGAGATGGCGGAACCCGAGGTGTATCAAACGATCGAAGCCGCGACGGCGAACATCGGCGCGATCGCGCCCGAACAACGCCTACCGATCATCGATCTCACGATCCCCGCGCTGCGTTTTCTTTCCGAGTCGCAGTACCGCGCCTTCCTTCAGGTCGTGAACGCGCTCATCGACGCGGACGGTCGGGTCGACGTTTTCG
The DNA here is from genome assembly GCA_029287275.1 of Pontiella desulfatans. Lineage (GTDB taxonomy): Bacteria > Verrucomicrobiota > Kiritimatiellia > Kiritimatiellales > Pontiellaceae > Pontiella > Pontiella desulfatans_A. Next base: position 2,328 of record JARFRL010000343.1, on the reverse strand, counting down.
AATACGCGCTCAAACGCGTGCTGACCCATCATCTCGATCCCGTGTTTGATGGCGAAAGCAAGCGGCGCCCGGCGAACTACTACGGCATCCGCGGCCTGACCCGCGAAACCTCGATTCTTCTGTCCGTCCTCGCTGGGAAAGGCCACGCGCGCGACACCGACGCGGCCACCGCGTTCCTCGCCGCGGTCGAGACCATCAACGATCCTAAAGCCGAATTCCAGATGCTCGGCGCGGAACAGTGTACGTGGGATCAACTCGACGCCGCGCTGGACAAGCTCAACGAAGCCTCCGCCCAGTTGAAGAAGCTGATTCTCGCCGCGGCCCTCACCTGCCTGATGAGCGACCGCGAGATCACGGTCGAGGAAGTCGAGCTCTTCCGCACCATCGCCGTCACCCTCGACTGCCCCGTCCCGCCGTGGGTGACGCCCGCTCGATTATCTTAGTCGGCGCCGACGCGCCCTCTACATTTCCTCCCTTTCCCGTTGTGCCGGTCGAGGCATTCGTGTATCACCCTCCGCACTATGGAAGAAACGAAGAGCAAAAGAGTTGTGGCGATTGTTGGTCGGCCGAACGTTGGAAAATCCGCCTTGTTCAACCGGCTGGTGGGCCGACGCGTGTCGATCGTGCATGAAGAGGAGGGCGTGACGCGCGACCGCGTCGCGTGCGAAGCCAACTGGGAAGGCGAGCGGTTCGAGCTGTTCGACACGGGCGGACTGGGCCACTTCGGCAAACAGGTCTCCCCCGACCAGATCGTGGCGGGCACCGAATCGCAGGCGGAAATCGCGATTTCCGACGCTTCGTTCATTATTTTCGTGGTGGATATCTCCGCGGGCCTCACGCCGCTCGATCAGGAAGTCGCCCGTATTCTGCACCAGAGCGGCCGGACGGTTCTGCTGGCGGCGAACAAGGCCGATAATCCGGAGCGCGAAGAGGGCGCCTATGATTTCGATCGGCTCGGCTTCCCCGTTTTCGTGGTTTCCGCGCTGCACAACCGCGGCGTCAACGGTCTGATGGAAGCGCTGATCCCACAGCTTCCAAAAGAAGAAAACCCGACCGTGGACGAGCCGCTTCGCGTCGCGGTGGTCGGCCGCCCGAACGCGGGCAAGTCGTCGTACATCAACCGGCTGCTCAAAGACGACCGCGTGATCGTTTCCGACGTGCCGGGCACCACGCGCGACAGCATTGAAATCCCCTTCACCATCGGCAAGGGCGAATCCGCGCGCCACTACCAACTGATCGACACCGCGGGCGTCCAGAAGGACACGCGTTCGAAAAGCGCGGTCGACTGGTTCTCGAATCTCCGCACGGACAAGGCCATCGAGCGCGCCGACGTGGTGGTGATGGTGCTCGACGCCGAAACCGGTCCCACGACCCGCGACAAGAAGGTCGCCGCGAAAATCATCGAGGCGCAAAAGGGCTGCATCCTGTTGTGCAACAAATGGGACCTGGCCAAAGGCGCGGACGAAGAGGTGACGCAAACCAAATATCTCCCCGCCTTGCGCGAGGCGCTGCCGTTCCTGGGCTTCGCGCCGGTGCTGTTCGTTTCGGCCAAAGACGGCTACAACATCAAGCGCTCGGTCGAGGCGATCGACTACGTCGCGGCGCAGACCCGCGTGGAGATCACCACCGGCGTGTTGAACCGCGTCATCCAGCAGGCGGTGGAAAAATATCCGCCGCCGGTCGCGAAGGGCAAACGCCTCAAGGTGTTCTACGCGACGCAGTCGGGCACCAACCCGATCTACTTCAAGATCTTCGTGAACAACCCGGACTACTCCCGCTCGAACTGGCTCAAATATCTGCAGAACCAGTTCCGCGAGGCGTTCGGCCTGGAAGGCGCGCCGATTTACATCAAGCTCGTCGCCCGCTCCCGCCCGAAAGGACGTTAGACTCAGTCATTTCATCCATTCGATCCGGGGCTGACAGAAATCGTGCCGCGGAATGCCGGAACCATATCCGCTGATTACGGTGGCGCTAAGCAAGGGTTCTGTATTTCAGGGAGCTGGTTGTGAAACCCAGGCGTTCCCTCGATCCAGTGGTGCTGTGACCGTCCACCGAATCAAATACGAAATCAAAATTCGATCTTTCTACCGCTGCTTCAACCTACGGCGCGACCGGGGCATTCAATCCGGTAATCAAAACCGGCAGATTTGAGTAGCTCGGCTCCTGGCTCGCGGTGGCTAAAATGCGGTCTCCGTCATCGCTGATGCCCAACGCCGTGGAAAAAGTCCACCCGTTGGTATCCACGCCGCGCGCATAGAGATAATCGCTCAGGGGTTGCATGCCATTGGCTTTGTCCCAAACAAAGGCGGTAGTTCCGGAGGGCGCAGC
>JARFRL010000171.1 GCA_029287275.1 Pontiella desulfatans | reverse complement strand
GGCATCGCGTGGGAGGCGTTAATCCCAAGGTTCAGAAAAACACTCTGGAGTTGAGCCGGATCGCCAACAATAAAACCGGGGCTGGCCGCGAGAGACGAATGGATCTCAATGCGCCGGTCTATCGTGCTTTGGAGCAGGGTTAGCGCATGCCCGATGGCGTCGTGAAGATCGATTACGGTGGAGGCCGCGACTTGGCGCCGGGCGAACGCCAACAGATTTTGCGTCAACCGGGCGGCTTGTTCGGATGATTCGAGGATCATGTCGTGAAACTTCCGGGCCTGGGGATCATCCACCAGATAGTTTTCCAGCAGCTCCGCGCACCCGATAATTCCACCGAGCATGTTATTGAAGTCATGCGCGACGCCCCCGGCCAACTGGCCGATCGATTCCATTTTCTGGCTCTGACGCAACTGTTCCCGCAGGGCGGACTCCGCGGTGACATCACGAAAAACAAGAACCACGCCAAGCGTCTCCCCCGCGTCGGAACGGATAGGGGCGGCGGAATCCGCGATCTCATATTCCCGCCCTTGTTTGTTGATGAGCAGGGTCTGGTTGGATAGCCCCACCGTCTCGCCGGAGGCGAGCACGCGGTCGACGGGGCTTTCCACGCGGTCGCGGCTGGAGGCGGAGACAATATGAAAAATGGAGGAAAGCGGGCGGCCTTTCGCGTCTTCGCGGTTCCACCCGGTAAGTTGTTCCGCGATGGGGTTCATGCGGACGACGCAACCCTCCTTGTCGGTCGCGATCACCGCGTCGCCGATGGAATCGAGGGTGACGCGCAGATCCTCTTCGGTTTTCTTTCGAGCCGTGATGTCCCGCGCGATTCCAAGAACACCGATCAGTTTGCCCTCGGAGTCGAACATCGGCGTCCTGACCTTCTCCACCAGTTCTCGGCGGCCATCCCGCGCGTAATGAACTTCCTCTTCGTTCACGCAGGGCTTTCCCGCCTCGATGGCCGCGAGGTCCGTGGATCTGGAGATGTCCGCCTGTTCTTTTTTAATGAAATCGTAATCGGTACGGCCGATGATCTGTTTTTCGGAGACCCCCAACAACCGCTCGAATTTGGCGTTGCAGGAAAGGTAAACACCCTCTGGACTCTTGAGCCAAATCATATCCGGAATAGACTCGAGCAGCGTATGGAGATGCGCTTCGCTTTTCTTCAATATTCTCGTGTAATAATTCGCGGAAAGGAGGGCAATGCCCACAATGGCGACGGAGCTCCCGAGCACGATAAGCAGCAGCAGGCCGCGCAAAAAGCGCATCCGCTCCTCGATCGCGAGGCTGGTAATCTCGAGGCTGCGGCCGAGCACCTCTCCTGAAACCTTGAGGCTCGTGACATTGTCCTCAAGCCGGTAGAGGCGCCAGAGCTCGCGGCTGGCCGAGTCCTCAAGAATAGGGTCCGCGAACGCGTGGTTGACGAGTTGGCCGTAATCCATGCCGTTCAAGCGCTTCCCCAGAGAGGATTGCTGGGCTTCCTGAAAGAGCAAGTCCCCTTCCATCAGCTTGTCTTTGATGACCTGCCAAGCGGCGTTGGAGCGATCAAAGCGGTCGCTTACCGAGTCCCCAAGCAGCCACAGCACGCGGGAGGACCTTAGTCGTCCAAACGTCTCCTCGACGCGGCGAATTTCCCGCAGCCACTGTTCTTCTCCGAGCGCTCCTTCGTGAAAGGAAAAACGCCTGCGGGTGGTGACATCCAACTTATGCCAATCGCCGATGGCGCGAACCGTGTCATGCTGAACGCTCGCGAGCTCAAGGCCCAGGTGCCCGGCCCCGCCGACCAAAACAACCAACAAGGAGAAGGGAACGACGAAGGACAGCATGACCGCTCGGGTATAGCGGCATCGAAGACGAGGATGACTGGGCGTCGCGCTCCGCCCTTTTCGAGGCTCGTCCATCATTGTCCAGCCTCCGGTTTTGAACGCCGAAGGCGCCCCATCTCTTCCGTGAACCCTCGCGCGGCTTGCTCGGAGCTCAGATCTCCGGCCATCATCCGCTGCACCCAACCCGAGCCCGCCATCATCATTTTGGTGAGTTCCCGATGGGGAACGGGAGATTGCCCGTGTTCCGCCAGCCAAGGAACCAGCCGGGGGTAGAGCTCCGAGATTTTATCGTTGCTCCAAATTTCGCTCAAGGGAGAGGATCCCCCCGCTCGCGCGTAAACCCACGCGCCTTCCCCCAGAGACGCCCAGGTCATGAACATCATCGCCTGCCGCTTATGCCGCGAATGACGATTGAGAGCAAGGTTGATGGTCTGAACATAGAGCGAGCGCCTAACCGTTCCGTCCTTCCGCCGAATTCCGGGGGGCGGAGCGATATCGAGCTTATCATGCACCATGGGCGAAGACTCCGGATCGCGCGAATCCGTATAGAACGCGTTCCATTGCATGGCCATGGCGACCTCTCCGCTTTTAATCATCGAGGCCACCTGGGTATATTCCGCGTTCACCGTTTCCGGAGAGAAGGCCCTTGCGGCGGCAAGCTCCTCAAAGGGCTCCAGACTTTTCGCCAACACCTGAATCTCTTCCTCCGAGCTGATGTCGAAGGGATTTATCCCGTAGGGAAAGATGTTCTCCAGGGCGGCGCAGAAGGTCCACATCTCATACTTGCCTTGAAGCACGGTGCCATACCGCGTCGGAGAGTCGGGATGGATGGATCGGGTGAATCGCTTGGCGAGCTCGATGAAATCATCCCATGTTTCCGGCGGTGTTTCGATCAAGTCGCGCCGGTAATAAAGCAGCACTTCGCTCATGTCCTTGGGCAACATATAGATCATTCCGTCCGGGTGGCGGACGGTATCCATGGCAATGGGGAGAACGGCCTCAAGCGAAAGTTCCTTCCCGTCCGGGCCGGTCATTATCGTCTTATCCTTTAAAAAGGGATCCAAAGGTTCCAGATACGGCTGAATCCGAGCGAGGTGTATGGAATATGGGTGAATAACGTCAGGCGTGGACTCCCCGGCGATCAGCTGCATCTCCAGCTTGTCAAAATAGCCCGTGCGGTCCAGAGCCACGACCCGCACGCGAACACCGGTTGTCGCGGCGTAATGCTGGTTCCAGAACTCGGCCGTTGGAAGCATCGCCTCGAACTCGGGTCCTTCAAACATCTGAACCACCACCGTCGCGGGTCCGGTCTCATGGCTCGTTTCCGCTTTTCGGAACAACAGGATGGCGAAAAGAAGAACGATCGCGCCGGCAATGCCCGCGATCCAAACAATCGGAATCCGCTTTGTAGAACTCACCAAACCCACCTTCATTCATTGGTTGAAAATCGCTTTTCATACGACTTGATTGACAGGAAACTGTTTTTCAGATGATCGGGTCGCCCGCCTGTGGACGGCGCTTCAGAGAACAATTTCATGGTTAAACGTTTATTGGAAAATAGAGATTTTGTCAAGGTGACCTCCTCGACGCGTTGCTTGATCGAGAAGCGTGGCGTCGAGGCGCCAAGCGGCTCTCCG
>JARFRL010000146.1 GCA_029287275.1 Pontiella desulfatans | reverse complement strand
CCCGGGGTTTGATTTGTTCCGCGGCGCCTTCGCTGTCGGCGCCGGGGGGGGCCCCCGCGGCGGCCTGTTTGTGGATGGATTTTTTCATGATGCGGTCCTTTCAAAAAAATAGCGGGCCGGAACATTCCGGCCCGCGCGACTATCGAAGCATGAATTAACGAATGTCTTCAAGCCCTTCGTTGTCTTTCTGCGTCATCAGGGAGGCGATCACCAGCGTGATGAAGCTGAGCGGGATCGACACGATGCCCGGCTGATTGAGCGAGTGGAACGAGGTGCCCTTGAAGCCGAATTGCGCGTACATGTCCGGCGAGGTCAGGATGATGCCCAGCGCGGAAACCATGCCGACGCCGATCGACCAGGCGATGCCTTTGGCGGTGGTCTTCTTCCAGAAGAGCAGCATGACGATCGACGGCAGGTTGGCCGAGGCCGCGACCGCGAAGGCCCAACCCACGAGGAACGCGACGTTCATGCCTTTGAACGCGATGCCGAGGATGATGGCGACGATGCCGACCGCGAAGGCGGCGATTTTTCCGGCCATCACTTTCTGCTTGTCGTTCATCTGAATGCCCATGTAGTTGTCCATCAAGTCGTGCGCGATGGCGCCGGAGGTCGCGACGATGAGGCCGGAAACCGTTCCAAGCACGGTCGCGAAGGCGATCGCGGAGATGATGGAGAACAGGAAGATGCCAAACGCTTTCGCGAGCAGCGGCGCGGACATGTTGCCGCTTTCCACGTCGATCACGCCGAGGGTCATCGCGCCGAAGCCGATGAAGAGCGTCAGCACGTAGAAGAAGCCAATGCCGCCGATGGCGACGATGGTCGATTTACGCGCGTCGCGCTGCGACGGCACGGTGTAGTAGCGAATCAACACGTGCGGAAGCGACGCGGTTCCGAAGAAGAGCGCGAGCATGAGCGAGATGAAGTTCAGCTTGCCCATTTTGGTTTTGGTTTTGAAGTATTGCCCCGGGACCATCAGGTCCGCGCCCGCGGTGACTTCCGGGACGAACACTTTAACGTGGTCGCCGTCGTGGTCGAACTTCGCGACGGCGTCCTTGGGATAGCGCACGATCTCCGAATCTTGGATGGTGGATAAGTATTCCAGCGGTCCAACGGATCCGGTTTCGACCTGCCCGTCGGGGAGTTGGAGTTTGTTCACGAGGCCGACGGATTTGAACATCTTGTCTTCTTTCGGCGCGCCGTTATAGAGCGTTTCGCCCGCGGCGGTTTCGACTTTGGACTGCGCTTCGATCAGCTGGTCGCCTTCCGCGATCCACCAGTTCGCGCGGCCGTCTTCAACGACTTTCACGTAGGTTTTCTCGTGGTATTCAACCGACGCCACGGCTTCGACGCTGGAGGCGGCGATGGTGCGCGGAACGAAGGTTTCGGGGCGCGGCTCGGTGGAGAGGCCGCGGTTGAGCACCATCACCGTGATGACGGTGGAGAAGATGATCAGCAGGCCGCCTTTAAGAAACTGCACGTAGGTGGTGGAGGTCATGCCGGCGGTCGCGACGATCGTGATCACGATGGCGCCCACCATGCAGACACCCATCCAGTGGGGCAGACCGAGCAGTGGCGTGACGAGCACGCCCGCGCCAACCATCTGCGGGATGAGGTAGAACAACGACACGGCCAGCGTGCTGATCGCGGCCATGAGCTGAATGCCCTTGGAGTTGAACTTGGAGTCCAGCGCGTCGGTGAAGGTGTATTTGCCCAAGCGTTTCATCGGTTCCGCGACCACGAACAGCGCCACGACCCACCCGGCGAGATAGCCGATGGAGTAGAGGAAGCCGTCGTAGCCCATGGTGGCGATGAGGCCGCAGATGCCGAGAAACGACGCCGCGGAGAGGTAGTCGCCCGCGAAGGCGATGCCGTTCACGAACCAGTGGATGCTTCCGCCGGCCGCGAAATAGCCTTCCGCGGATTTGGCTTTGCGCGCGAAGTAGAAGGAGATGCCGAGCACGAAGCCGACGAAGGCGAGGAAAATCGCGATGGCGATGGGGTTGGCTTCATAAAACATTATTCCGCCCCCTCTGCTTTGGCGTTCATTTCATCTTCTTTCTTCGTGCACACGCGGTTGTATACCAGGCCGAGGACGATCGCGAAAAGGATCAGCGCCATGCCATAGATGATCGCCAAATTCGTGCCCGCGAGCACCGGGGCTTTCATGGTGTCGGGCGAGAAGACGGCGATGCCGACGAAGCCCATGTAGATCAGGCAATACAGCCAGAATAGTTTGATGCCTAGTTTGGCTTTCCAGTCGGACGCGGCGTCCTTGCCCACTTTAGTGGCCGGCTCGTGTAGCATGTTTTCCCCCTGATAGGTTGTTTTATTAACTAAAAGGCAAAGTGCTTACCAGAACCACGGAGAAGCTCAATACATTAAACCGACGCTCATGTATTAAGATTCCGTGCAAATAGCTGGCGCTGAATGGATATAAAAATATCGAAAGCATGGGTGAGTTGATTGGTCGGCATTTCCGAGGCCGAGCCAGGAGCGAGAGGCGCGGAACCGCGGACGCGGCGTGGGATCCGGTGAAAAATATTCCGGTTTATGGTGGATAACTGGTCGTCAAGATGGTGTTTTGTTCTTGATACCTGTCGAGTAGTGGCGGCCGGCAACGCGCGGTCCTTTCAAGCGGGGTTGTCTGAAAGAACGCGAGGAGCGTGAACCTTATGCGAATGCTTATTTTTTCAATCGTCATGAGTTTGATCGCGGGGGCTCACCGGGCTTCCGCCGAGGAGACGCTGTGTATTGGCGTGACCGGGACCTCGCGTAATTACTTGAAAAAATGGTTGAGCACGCAGCAATACCTTTCCGAAAAGCTGCCGGGCTACAAGATTGAGATCAAGCATGTGGACGACGATGAGCTACAGGTTTTCGTCCGAAGTCAGGAAACCGATTTCGTCATTCTGGACGCGGATGAATATGTCGAGGCCGCGAAACCCGCGGGAATGACGGCGCTCGCGACGCTATTACCCCGATTTGGTTCGTCCGAAATGGGCGCCGTCATCTTTTTCCGCCAAGACGAACTGCCGAACCCGGACTGGGACGATCTGAAAAACGCGACGATCGGAGCGCGCTCTAGAAATTCCTTTTTTGGTTGGAAAATCTCTCTGCGGGAAATGAAAAGTCGCGGGCTCGAGCTGAACGAGGATTTTTTCGTGAGGTACGCGGGGCGGTCGCAAAACGTCTTCGACAGCGTTGTTCAAGGCGAAGTGAAGGCCGGCGTTCTCGGTGCGTTGGACTACTTAAGGCTGGAGCGAAGCGGCACCGCCGACCTAAGCCTGATCAGCGTCCTTCCTTGTCCCCATGTCGCCATGGGGACTGAGTGCGAGGCCTCCTCCGCGCCTCATAGCACGCGCTCGTACCCGTTCGGAACATTGGCGAAAGCCGCGCGTGTTTCCGATGAACTCGCGCGTCAGGTCACCGAGGCGCTGTTCATGCTGGATAGAGATTCCAGAATATTGAAAGACGCGCAGTTGGAGGGCTTCGCGCCTCCGGTGGATCATGCCGACGTGGAACGGTGTCTGGTCGAACTGAATGAAGACACCTCGCCGCTGGTCTTGTTGTACGACCAAAACCCGCAACTGTTCATCGCGGTGATCATCATGTTCGTCGGAACCATTGGCAGCACGGTTTTCACGCGGCGTCTGAACCGGCGGCTGAAACAGGCCAACCGACTGGTCAAACAATCAAACCTGATGAAAAGCCAGTTTTTAGCCAATATGAGCCATGAAATCCGCACGCCCTTGAACGCCGTCATTGGAATGAGCGATCTGCTGCTGGATACCGATCTGGATGTCGTTCAGAAGGAGTACGCCGAAGTGATTCGGATTAGTGGCGACGCGCTGATGGGGGTCATTACCGACGTGCTCGATTTTTCAAAGATCGAAGCCGGTCATTTGGAAGTCGAGGAACACGATTTCAATCCCGTCGAGTGCCTCGAAGCGGCGCTCGTTTTATTCTCCACCAAGGTGACCGAGAAAAACGTGGAGCTCGTGTATGACATCTCCGCGAACGTACCGACCCGGTTTCGCGGCGATTCAACCAAGCTGCGGCAGATCGTGTTGAACCTGCTCAGCAACGCGATCAAATTCACGGAGCAAGGCGAAATCGGGCTGAAAGCGAGCGCCAACATCAACGCCGATGGGGGGCATGACATCACGATATCGGTCCACGACACCGGCATCGGCATCGCGCCGGACAAGCTTGAGAGCATCTTTAAAACCTTCACGCAGGCCGACACCTCCACCACGCGCCTTTATGGCGGAACCGGGCTGGGACTGGCCATTAGCCGTCAGCTATGCGAATTGATGGGGGGGCGCATGTGGGTGGAAAGCGCGCCGGGCGAGGGCTCCGTCTTTCATTTCACGGTCCGTGGCAAGCGCGTGACCGGCGAAGCTTCCGCCGAAACCACCGAGCAGCAACCGTTTGAACTGGAGTGGAACGATGTCCTGTTGGTCGATGACAATCCGGCGCACGTCCAGGTGTTGAGCACCCAGCTGAAACGGTGGAAGCTCAATCCGGTGCGCTTCGCGACCTCGGTAGAAGCGCTGGCGGTCCTTAAGGCGGGGCGCCGCTTCGCCTTGATGATCACCGATGTGGAAATGTCGGGCATGGATGGCGTTGAGCTGATTCGGGAAGCGCGCGGGCGCTATTCCCGCGTTGAGTTGCCCATCATCGTTTACTCCCATGCCGGCGCGTTCGATCCCGATCCGTCGCTGGACATCGCCCATTGGATGTACAAGCCCGCGAAGCCCGGCGAGCTGCATCAAAAACTCGCGGGGGTTTTCGCTCCCGCGTGTCCGATTTGCCACAAACCGGCGAGTGAGGCGGTGAGTCGCGACAACAGCGGCCTGCGCGTCTTGGTGGTGGAAGACAATCTATTGAATCAGAAAGTCGCGCGCCGCATGTTCCAAAAACTCGCCATCGACATCGAGGTCGCCAAAGACGGCCTCGAAGGCCTCGAAATGGTTGAGCGAACCGAATACGACATTATTTTCATGGACCTGCAGATGCCGCGCATGGATGGGTTGACCGCCACCCGCGAAATCATCGCGCGATACGGCGACCGCCCGCGGCCCAAGATCTTCGCCATGACCGCGAATGTCGAGCGCGAGAGCATCGCCCAAGCCCTGGAAGCCGGTATGGATGAATACCTGACCAAGCCGATCCAGTTCGTCAAACTCAAGGAGATCGTCGAGCGCGTCGCCGCGGCGTCCGGCGCCAGCGCCGCGTGAATCGGGTGCCGTGCTTCAGTCGATCGGCTCCCGCCTCAATCGTCACGTCTCACGTAACCTTCTCCAGCCGGACATCGAAAATGAGCGCGGCGTACGGCCCGATTTTATCGCCGGCGCCGCGTTTGCCCCAGGCCAAGTCGGGCGGGACGACGAAGCGCGCCTTTCCGCCTTCCTTCAGCAGGGGCAGGCCCTCTTTCAATCCGTCGATCGCTTCGGCCAGGGTGAAGGTGTCGGTTTCGGTGCCGTGGTAGGTGTCTTTGATGATGGTGCCGTCGGCGAGCAGGATGCGCTGGTTGACCTCGACGGTGCTCCATTCGTCCGGCCGCGTTCCGGTGCCGGGTTCCTTGATGGTGTATTGCAGGCCGCTGGCGGTTTCGACGACGTCGGGCTTCCTCCGGTTCTTGTCCAGAAACGCGTCGGTTTCCGCGCGGTTTTGTCCGGCGCTGCCGCGCCCGCGGTTCTTGTTGTTTTTTCGGCGACCCATGCGAGGGATTAAACCACGCCGCGCCAACGAACGCGAAGGCGTAATTCGCGCCAACCCGCGTCCGCGGCCCCGCCACCCTTGACAGCATCCTGATTTTCGCTACCCTTTTTCCTCTACGCGCGGCGCGCCGCGAAAGGGAGCCGGAATATCATGTCGAAAAGAAGAAACTTGCTCAAATCCGCGATGCTGCTTCCGTTGGCGGCGACCGGAAGAGCCGCGGGCCAGAGCGCCGCGGCGATAAAGCAACCCGCCCATCTTGGAAAAGTGAAAATCACGAAGGTGCGGGCCATCATCACCGCGCCGTACAAAACCAATCTGGTGATCGTGAAAGTGGAAACCGACCAGCCCGGCCTTTACGGAGTCGGCTGCGCCACCTTCACGCAACGGGCGCTCACCGTCGTGTCGGCGATCAATGATTATCTGGACGATTTCTGCCGCGGCAAAAACCCCGCGGACATCGAGGATCTGTGGCAGACCACCTATCAAAGTTCCTATTGGCGAAACGGGCCGGTACTCAACAACGCGTTGAGCGGGCTGGATCAGGCGCTCTGGGACATCAAGGGAAAAATGGCCGGGATGCCCGTTTACGATCTGCTGGGCGGAAAAGCGCGCTTCGCGGTGGACACCTACACCCACGCCTCGGGCAACAGCGCGGGCGAAGTGATGGACGAAGTGGAGAAATACAACGCCATGGGCTTCCGGCATGTCCGCATCCAGCTCGGTGGCTATGGCTCGACGCATCTGGCGGCCGACCCCGATTGGAAAAAGGGCGGGTTTGGAAGCCCGAACGACAACACGATCGATCCCCAGGCCTATAAGCGCGGCACCGTGGAAATCTTCAAAAAAGCGCGCGAGCGGTTTGGCGATCAGATTGAACTGCTGCACGACATGCACGAACGGCTGCAACCCATGGACGCCATCGACCTGATCAAAAAGGTCGAGGAGTACCGGCCGTTTTTCATCGAGGATCCGTTCTCTCCCGAGAACATGGGTTGGTTCGAGATGTTGCGACGACAAACCAGCGTGCCGATCGCGATGGGGGAGCTGTTCAACAATCCGCACGAGTTCGTCGAACCGATCAGCAAGAGGCTATACGACTACATTCGGATTCATATTTCCCAAATCGGCGGAATCACGCCGGCCATGAAAGTGGCGCGGCTCGGCGAGTGGTTCAACGTGCGAACCGCCTGGCACGGGCCGGGCGACACCTCGCCCGTCGGCCACGCGGCCAACGCCCATATCGATCTGGCCATCTGGAATTTCGGCATACAGGAAATGAAGCATTTCACGGATTTGGCGCGGGAAGTGTTTCCCGGCACCCCGACCGTTGAAAACGGCTATATGCATGTGAACGAAGCCCCCGGCCTCGGCGTTGATATCGACGAGGAGCTGGCCAAGAAATATCCGCCCGTGCCGTACAATTACAACTGGACGCAGGTCCGCTCCAACGACGGAACCCCGGTTCGTCCATGACGACGGATGCCCGCCGAATCTTGACATCCAAGAGAAGTCGATGTATCGTTTCACCATGAAAAAAACAAAACGCGTGTTTTTGAAGGAATCCGCCGCGATGGTGGGTTTGGGTTCCATGGTCAACTGGGCGTCCGCCAGCAACGAGAAGGACCGGCTGGGCCCGGTCTTGCCCACGCGCGAGCTGACGCGGGATGGACAGCGGGTTACGGCGTTGGCTCTTGGTGGCTACCATTTGGGATTCCACGACGATCCCAAAGACGCCGAGCGCATGGTCGAACGGGCGATGGAGCTGGGCGTTCGCTTCTACGACAACGCGCGAAAGTACAGCGATGGGCGGGCGGAAGAGTATATGGGCCGGTTCCTGACGCCGAAATACCGCGAAGATGTTTTTCTGATGACCAAGGCGCCCGACCGAACCGGCGAAGGCGTGAAAAAACAGCTGGACGAATCGCTGAAGGCGCTGAACACGGACTACGTCGATCTCTGGCAAATTCACGCGCTCAGAACGCCCGAAGACGTCGACAACCGAATTAGAGACGGGGTCTTGGACGCGTTTCTCGAGGCCAAGGAAAAAGGCAAGGCGCGCTATATCGGGTTCACCGGACATGTTAACCCGAAAACCCATCTGCACTTCCTCGAATTCCTGGATCAACGCGGCCTTCTTCTCGACACCTGTCAAATGCCGTTGAATGTGTGCGACCCCAGCTTCGAATCCTTTGAAAAGCACGTGTTGCCCGTTTTGCTCGAGAAGCAATACGGCGTAATCGCCATGAAAACCATGGCGGGCGGAAGCATGATGGGCGGCCGTATCGACACGACGCCCAGGGGCATCAAAACCGAAGACATCCCGGATGTGGTGGCCAAGACGGAACTCACCGCCGCCAATCTTCACCAGTATGTCTACTCGCTTCCGGTTTCATCCTTGTGTTCCGGCTGTCTCAAGCTGAGCGAACTCGAGGAAAACACCGCCACCCTGAACAATCTGAAGGATTTGTCGGAGGCCGACCGACTGAAGCTGGTGGAAGTCGCCAAGCCCTACGCCGGCCAAGTCGTCGAAAACTACAAGCGCGTTCTTTCCTAGAGGCGGGTTCTTTAAAGAAACAAGGCGTGATCCATCTGGATCACGCCTCGGTTTTTCCGCCCTCTTTCACGCGCTACGCGAGCGCGGCGCTGACGATCTCGCGGGCTTCGGCCTGGATCTGAGCGAGGTGCTCGGCGCCCTTGAAGCTTTCGGCGTAGATCTTATAGATATCCTCGGTGCCGGAGGGGCGCGCCGCGAACCAACCGTTTTCGGTGCGAACTTTCAGGCCGCCGATGGCCGCGCCGTTGGCGGGCGCGTGGGTCAGCTTCGCGGTGATGGGTTCGCCCGCGAGCGTTTCCGCCTTCACCTGTTCCGCGGAGAGCGCGGCCAGCTTGGCCTTTTCCTCGCGGTTGGCGGCCGCGTCGACGCGGGCGTAGACCGGCGCGCCGAATTTCGCGACGAGTTCCTGATAGTGCTCGCCCGGATCTTTTCCGGTGACCGCGAGAATCTCGCAGGCCAGCAGGCAGAGAATGATGCCGTCCTTGTCGGTGCTCCAAACGGTTCCATCCTTGCGCAGGAAGGAGGCGCCCGCGGATTCCTCGCCGCCGAAGCCGTACGAGCCGTCCAGCAGGCCGTTCACGAACCACTTGAACCCGACCGGAACTTCCTGGAGGTCGCGGCCGAGGTCGGCGGCGACGCGGTCGATCATCGACGAGGAGACCAGCGTCTTGCCGATCGCGGCGTCTTTGTTCCAGCCCGCGCGGTTGGTGTAGAGATAGTTGATCGCGACGGCGAGATAGTGGTTGGGGTTGAGCAGTCCGGCGGATTTGGTGACGATGCCGTGGCGGTCGTAGTCGGGGTCGTTGCCGAACGCGATGTCGAAGTCGTCTTTGAGCGCGACGAGGCTGGCCATGGCGTAGGGCGAGGAGCAGTCCATGCGGACCTTGCCGTCGTGATCGACCGTCATGAAGGAGAAGGTGTAATCGACCGTGTTGTTGCGAAGGGTCAGATCCAGGCCGTATTTCTCGGCGATCGGTTTCCAGTAGCGCAGCCCCGCGCCGCCCATGGCGTCGGCGCAGATTTTCAAGCCGGCGTTTTTGATGGCTTCCAGGTCGATCACGTTCGCGAGGTCGTCGACGTAGGGGGTGATGAAATCGTACGCGACGGTGGTGTCGGCCGCGAGGGCGTCGGGATAGTAGAGGCTTTCGACTTCGTCGTTGTTTTCGGCCAGCAGTTCGTTGGCGCGGTCGGCGATCCAGCCGGTGGCGTCGGTGTCGGCCGGTCCGCCGTGGGGCGGGTTGTATTTGAAGCCGCCGTTGTCGGGCGGGTTGTGCGAAGGGGTGATGACGACGCCGTCGGCGAGGCCTTCGGTTTTGCCTTGGTTGTAGGCGAGGATCGCGTGGGAGATGACCGGCGTGGGGGTGTAGCCGCCGTCTTGGTCGATCATGACGGTGACGCCGTTGGCCGCGAAGACCTCGAGGGCCGTTTTTTCGGCGGGGATGGAGAGCGCGTGCGTGTCTTTGCCCATGAAGAGGGGGCCGGTGGTTCCCTGTCCGGCGCGGTATTCGCAAATGGCCTGCGCGATCGCCATGATGTGGTCTTCGGTGAAGCTTTTCTTCAGCGAGGATCCGCGGTGGCCGGACGTGCCGAAGGCGACCTTTTCGTCGGGGTTGGACGCGTCGGGCTGCGTTTCGTAATAGAGGCTGACGAGCTCGGCGACGTCGGTGAGGTTTTCTTTCGCGACGGGTTTCCCCGCGTCGGGATGAATGGCCATGTTTTTTCTCCTGAAAAAGACTCGGTTGAGTCGCGGTTCATAGCAGAGCCGCGGGGCGCGCTCAACTTGAAAAACGCGCGGGCGTGCTCGCCGCGCCTTTCGGGAGCGGCTTTTCGCGGGCTAAATCCAACGAAAATTCTCCATGCCCTCGACCTTCGTGCCGAGGGATTTCCCGAACTTCTTGAGCTCCAACGCCCGCCAACAGGCATAGGTTCATTTCCAGGAGTCGTCGTCTTGAAACGCGCGCGTTCTTCATGATCTTCCCCCTTGTGAAGTCCCTATGTGCGTTAGCCCATTCTAATAAGTATGTGTAAAACAGTTCCAAAAACACCCCAAGATAAAAAAGGGACGGATTATAATTTCCGCCCGAAATAGTAGTGGAGGGGCGCGGGGCGCGTGATAGCCTCCGCTCTAGTTTTGAGAGACGAACGAATAACGGAGGATGGGCTATGAGTATGGACGCGGAATTTAGACCGCCAAAAGTAAAGTTGAACGTGCCGCTGCTGACATCGATTCCAGTGGTGCTGGTCGCGGCGTTGGTGGGCGGAGTTTTCTTTTTCTGGTTTTTCTGCCGGATTGAGCCGGGCGCCGGACAGATCGCGGTGCTGATTCGCAAAACGGGCGACAATCTGCCGCCCGGGCAGGTTATCGCGCTCGAAAAGGGGCAGAAAGGCGTTCAGCGCGACGTGCTGCCGGAAGGCCGCTATTTTCGCAATCCCTACACGTGGAGCTGGAAGATCCAGCGGATCATCGACGTGCCCGCGGGCAAGCTCGGCGTGATGACGCAGCTCTATGGTAAAGATCTCCCACCCGGCCGGATCATGGCGGGCGAGGGCGAGAAAGGCATCATGGAGGAGATTCTGCGGCCCGGTAAATACCGCGTCAATCTCTACGCCTACGACGTCGCGTTGTTCGACGCGATCAATATTCGACCCGGACACGTCGGGGTCGTCACCGCCCTCACCGGACAAGACGTGCTGAACCACGACGTGCCCGCGGAAGCGCGCAACACGTTCATGGTTGGAAAGGGATTGAAAGGCGTCGACGGCATGCTGCTCGATCCCGGCACGCACTATCTCAACCCCTACATCTACAACTCGGTCGAGGTGAACCTGCAGAGTCAAAAATTTAAAATGACCGGCAAGGACGCGATCACCTTCCTCACGATGGACGGCTTCACGGTCACGGTCGAGGGCAGTATCGAATTCGGCATCCAGCGCGGCGAAGCCGCGTTTCTCACGCACCGCGTCGGCGATATGGACGACATCATCAAAAAGGTCATCCTGCCCCGCGCCCGCGGGTTCAGTCGCATCGAGGGCAGCAAACACCCCGCGGTCAACTTCATCGTGGGCGAGACGCGCCAGCGGTTTCAGAACGAGTTGGCGACGCACCTGCGCGCCAAATCGGAAGGCTGGGGCTTGAGCATTAAAGAGGTGATGGTGGACAAGATCATCGTTCCCGACGAGATCGCCAGCATCAACCGCGACCGCGAGATGGCCGTGCAGGAAGCGGCGAAATACGAGCAACAGATCACGCAGGCCAAATCGAAGGCCGAGCTGACCAAGCAGGAGATGCTCGCGATCCAAAACCGCGAGAAGGTCGAGGCCGACACCAAACGCATCCGCGCCGTGATCGACGCCGAGCAGGATCAAAGCGTGCGCCTGATCGCCGCGCGGAAGGAACTGGACGTCGCGCAAGTGGAATACGAAGCCGCGCTGTTTCAGGCGGAAGCCATTCTGTTGACCGCCGATGGCGAGAAGGACGCCATCACCGCGCGCAACGAAGCCGAGGCGTCCATTTTGAAAAACCGCGTCGACGCGTTCGGCGGCGGCTCGGATTTCGCGCGCTACACGCTCTATGAGAAGCTCGCGCCCAACGTCGGCTCCGTGCTCAGCTCCGACTCCGCCGAAGGGGTGGGCGGAATTTTCGCCACGTTCGCTCCAGCCAAGGGAGAAGAATAATGATTAAAAACGTCATCAAAATCGTCGCCGGCGTCGTGGTGTTTCTCGCGGTGCTTCAACTCTTCTGGCTATGGGGCTTCTGCCGCTTCTACGTCGGCCCGAACCAAATGGCCGTCATCTCCGCCAAAAACGGCGCGGCGTTGGAACCCGGCCAGATTCTCGCCCGCGAGGGCCAGAAAGGCATCCGCGAGGAACCGCTCGGCGAAGGCCGCCACTTCCTCAACCCGATCTTCTACGAGCGCGAAATCGTGCCCGTCACGATCATCCCGCCGGGCAAGGTCGGCATCGTGACCTCGAAGATCGGCGAAAAACTGCCGACGGGCGAATTCATCGCGGAGCGCGGGCAAAAGGGTATTTGGCGCGACGTGCTCGGACCGGGCAAGTATCGAATGAACACCTACGGCTACAACATCGAGATCGTCGACGCCATCAGCATCCCGATCGGCTACGCGGGCGTCATCACCTCGCGCTCCGGTCAACAGGCGCCGGACGGCCGGTTCGCGAACGACGCGCAGAAAGGCGTCCGCAAGGACGTGTTGCAACCCGGGCTCTATTACGTGAACCCCCAGGCCTACAAAGTCGACGTGCTCGAGATCGGAATCAATCAGGTCTCGTTGCTCGGTCAGGATGGTAGCAAGGTGATCACCAAGGCGCGGCAATTGGGCCAGAACGACGCGTTGAACGTCTTGCAGAGCAACATGCTCGAAAAGCAGGAAGCCCAGCGCATGGACTATTTCAGCAAACGCTTGGGCTCTTCCGCCGCGTCCGCCAGAAAGCGGGATCAGCAGTTGGATGTTTCTTCCGGAAAGATGGTCCGGTCCACCGCGCCGGCCTCGCTCGAGGAGGGCGAGATCAACCTGAGCGAGCTCGTCAGCTTCCCGTCGCGCGACGGGTTCCCGATCAGTCTCGACATGACCGTCGAGTTCGAGCTCAATCCGGCCGACATCGCCGGCATCTACCGCCGCTACGGCGATCTGCCCGCGGTGGTCGACAAGATCATCATGCCGCAGATCACCTCCATCTCGCGCAACAAAGGCTCCGAATACCGCGCCAAGGACTTCATCGTCGGCGAAGGCCGCGAGACGTTTCAGAACGACCTGACCGAATCGCTGGAGGAAACGCTCGGCGGCAAGGATATCAAGGTTTACAACGCGCTGATCCGCCACGTGGAGGTGCCGGGCGAAATCCGCGCCCCGATCCAGCAGGCCAGCATCGCGGTGGAGCAGGATCTCACCAACAAGGAGCGGCAAAACACCGCCCGTAAAGAGGCCGAGCTGAACACCGAGATGTCGCTCATCAACCAGCGCGGCGAGCAGGTGATGCAGGAGACCGAGAAGCTTAAGGCCGAAATCGCCGCCGACCTCGAAAAACAGGTCGCGACCATCCAGGCCGGCACCTTGAAAAAGGAAGCCGAGATTCGCAAGGCCACCGCCGCCATCAACGCGGACAAAGTCCGCGTGCTCGGCGAGGCCAACGCGTCCGCGCTCGAAAAGGTCGATGGCGAGAAGGCCAAGGGGCTTCAGCTCAAAACCACCGCCTTCGGCGATCCGGTGGCGTACGCTCGTTGGATCTTCGCGGAGAAACTGAATCCGACCATGAAGCTCAACGTCATTCACGCCGGTGAGGGCACGCTCTGGACCGATCTGGAAAACACCGGTTTCGCCGAGCTCGGGGGAGCGCGGCAACTGAAAAGCCAAGGGAAAACACGCTAGGGGGCGCGATGAAAGCATGGCTCATGGGAGCGCTGGCGCTCTGCGCGGCCGCGGACGCGAGAACATGGACGAGCGCGGACGGGAAAACCGTCGAGGCCGAAATGGTCCGCGTGATGGACGGCAAGGTGTATCTGCGGCCGGACGGAACGACGAAGCTCTATCCGTTCGAAATCAGCGATCTGTCGTCGGCCGACCGCGCCTTCATCGAACAGCGGAACGCGGACGAGGCGGAACGCCTCCGGAAGTTGGAACGCAACGCGCGGGACATGGCGTGGCACACCGACTTCGCCAAGGCGAAAGCGGAAGCCGCGGAACTGGGCTATCCAATCCTGTTTCTCTACACCGCGCCCTCGTGGTGCGGCTGGTGCCGCGTGCTGGACGAGAACGTGCTTGGTCAAAGCGAGTTCGAAGATTACGCCCGCGGGAATCTCGTCTATTACATCGCCGATTTCTCCGATCGCGACGAAGGCGAGCGCTGGAAAAAAGAGAACGCCCAACTCCATGAAGACTTCCCGTGCTCTGGATTCCCCTGCGCTTATTTGGTTTCGGCGGAAGGAAAGCGGCTTGGAAGAATCGGTGGCGCCGAGGAGGAATGGGGCCCGTCGGACTACATCGCGAAGCTCGAGAAGTTCAAAAAAAGAGGCGCTAAGCGCTAATCGTTGAGCGTCTATTCCACGCCCATGGCCGCGAAGACGCTCGCCTCGACGGCTTCCGCGCCGTAGTCGGGGAGATTTCCGGAAACCCGGTGGATCGGAATACCGAGCGCCGCGAGATAATCGATCGCGGGCTCGGTTTTCTCTTTGAACTCCCTCAGCCGAGCCTTCAGGCTTTCAACGGTGTCGTCGCCGCGCTGAACGATTCGACAGTCCGGCGCCATCTCGTCGCACCCGCCGGGCTCCGGCGGAGGGCGGTGTTCCATGTGATAGACGCCGCCGCAGGTTTCGCAGATTCTGCGGCCCAAGGCGCGGGCGATGATCGCCTCGTCTTCGTTTTCAACCCATAGAATCGCGTCGAGCCGCGCGCCGTTTCGGTCCGCCAGCGTTTTAAGAAACCGCGCCTGTTCCTCGGTGCGCGGAAAACCGTCGAGCACGGCGCCTCGATAGTCCATGGCCTCGAACGCGGCCGCGAACAAGGCGTTGGTGATTTCGTCCGGAACGAATCGGCCCTGGTTCACGAAATACGCCGCCTTCAGTCCAAGCGTCACGTCGTCCGCGTCCGCGCGGTCGGAAATGCCCAGCGCGTGCTGGATCTCGTCGTCGGGAAGGAACGCGCCGTCGGTCTCGTCGCGAAACCGATCCAGCGGTCCGCGCGGCCCGAGCGCTTCGAAGAGGCCGAGGTAGTGTCGGAAGATGTTTCCGGTCGAGAGTTGCTTCATCCCGAATTTCCGCGTCAGCGCGTCCACGCGCGGCTGCTTGCCCGCCCCGCTTTTCCCCATGACGATGATGTTTTCGTAAGAACCGTTCACGCGCCCCTTCATTCTCTTCACGGGCGCATTCTATCCTCCGTGGCCGGCGACGCGAGCATTATTAAGAAATCTTACGCGGCGGGCATATTTCCGGTTTCGCGGGTTGCGCCGCCCCGCCCGTTGGCGGATACTCCCCCCTTTAACAAAAACGAACAGGAGAGAAATCATGGCGTCAGCGGCGGCTAGACATATTTTGGTGGCGACGGAGGCGGATTGCCTCACGTTGAAGAAGCAGATCGAGGAAGGCGCGGATTTCGCGGAACTCGCGAAGGGCCATTCCAAATGTCCGTCCGGCTCCGATGGCGGCGCGCTCGGCACCTTTGGCCCGGGGCAAATGGTCCGCGAGTTCGACGAAGTCGTCTTCAGCGCGCCGGTCGGCGAAGTGCAAGGCCCGGTTAAAACCCAGTTTGGTTTTCACCTCGTGGAAGTCACCGCCCGCGTCGATTAGGCGCCGGTTTAGACGAAATATAATCTGCTAAAACACCCTGTTTTAGCTTGAAAGCCGCCGTTTTGGGGTTCTACATGGGGATTGCTATAAGCAAGGTCCTCCATGAAGAATCGAAAACGACAGGGATTCACGCTAGTTGAGATCGCCATCACGGTGTCCATCATCGGGTTGTTGGCCGGTATCGGCATTCCCGCGTTCACCGGCGCGCGCACGCGCAGTCTAGAGACACAGCGTAAATCCAATGTTCGGTTGTTGAACAACGCGGTTGAAATGTGGGCCATGGACGAGTTCGTGTCGGACAACGCCCCCATCGGCATGGGAATCACCAACTACATCAAGGGCGGGTTTTCCGCTTTGAAAATCGGTTCGACACCGGTCAACGTCACCAATATCGTCAATCAGGTCGCGAGTCACGAATTCGTGGTGGACGATCTCTACTGATCGTTTGGCCGCAACCCGAACTTGGCGTAGGCGCGCGCCGTGGCCACGCGGCCTTGAGCGGTGCGTTGGAGATAGCCCTCTTGAATCAGATAGGGTTCGTAGACCTCCTCGATCGTGTCGGCCTCCTCGCCGACGGAAACCGACAGGGAGCTGATTCCAACGGGCCCGCCGCCGAACTTCTCGATGACGCAGCTTAGAATGCGTTTGTCCATCTCCTCGAGTCCGTCGCCGTCGATGTCGAGGAGGTTGAGCGCCTTGTCGGCCAGATCCGCGGTGATGATGTTGTCGGCCTTCACCTGCGCGTAGTCGCGGGCGCGGCGCAACAGGTTGTTGGCGATGCGCGGCGTGCCGCGCGAGCGCGACGCGATTTCCATCGCCCCGGCGTCTTCGAGTTCCACGTTCAAAATGCGAGCGGAGCGTTTCACGATGGTCGAAAGGGTTTCGGCGTCGTAGTAATCCAGCCGGTTCACCAACCCGAAGCGCGAACGCATCGGCGCGGAGAGCATGCCCGCGCGGGTCGTCGCGCCGATGAGCGTGAAGGGCTGGATATTCAGCCGCACCGACCGGGCGTTGGGGCCTTGGTCGATCACGATGTCGATCACGAAGTCCTCCATCGCGGAATAGAGATATTCCTCCACGGAGCGCTGCATGCGGTGAATCTCGTCGATGAACAGCACGTCGCCGCGTTCGAGACTCGTCAGCAACCCCGCGAGATCGGACGGTTTGTCGATCACCGGGCCGGAGGTGCACTTGATGTTCACGTCCATCGCGTTGGCGAGAATGTAGGAAAGGGTGGTTTTGCCCAAGCCGGGAGGGCCGGAGAGCAGTACGTGGTCGAGCACGTCCTCGCGTTGCCGGGCGGCTTGCACGAACAGCTCGAGCCGCTCGATGATCTTGTCCTGCCCCGTGAAGTCCTCGAAGCGCGTGGGCCGCAGCTTCTGCTCGAACTCTTGATCCGGCGTGATGATTTCGTTGTTCATTTCGTGAGCGCCATTCGGATGAGGTCTTCAACGGTCATGTCGGGCGCGAGGTTTTTGGCGACGCCTTTGATCATTTTCGCGGCGTCTTCTGGTTTTTGCCCGAGGGCGGCGAGGGCGAGGGCCGCGTCGCGCATGCGGGTGTCGCCGGTCGCGGCGTCGATCGGCGCGAAGGCGTCGAGCTGCTCGCCGGAGTCGAATTTGTCGCGCAGCTCCATCACGATCCGCTCCGCGGTCTTTTTGCCGATGCCCGAAATCGTGGAGACGCGTTTGACGTCGCCGTTGATCAGCGCGTTTTTAAGTTCGCGGACGGGCAGGCCGGAGAGGGCCGCGATCGCGAGTTTGGGGCCGACGCCGCTGATGGTGAGCAGCTTCAGAAACATGTCGCGCTCGTCTTCGGACTGAAAGCCGAAGAGTTTTTGGTCGGCGTCGGTGATGTGATGGTGGGTCAGCACGCGGCAGTGCTCGCCCTCGAGCGGGAGGGCGTCGTAGCTGCTGAGCGGAATGAATACCTCGTAGCCAACGCCGCCGACGTTCATTTCAACGCGGCCGAGCTGCTTGACCTGGAGTTTGCCTTCTAGAAACGTGATCATGGTTGGGCATGTTGCCGAAAGCCGCCGGGGAAATACAGCCTTTTCCGGCGGGACTGAGATCGGCCTGAAAAAAGTTGTAAAGTCCGCGTTGCTTCTGCGAACGGACTGCAACGAATTAATCGAAATCAAACGAAGGGAGACATTCCAATGAAGATGAAATTGAAATCAAGCGTCATGGCCGGGGTGGTTTTCGCGGGTTTAAGCGCCGCGCCCGTTTTCGCGGCGCAGAGCGATCAGGCGATTAAGGTGACGATCAAGGACATTCGAGTCGAGGACTCGGTTTACACGCCGTATTACGAGGTGCAGACCGAGCAGGACCACCAGCAAGGCGCCGCGGCCCGTTGGATTCGATTGGGGGTTTATTTCACCACGGAAGGCGGTTGGATCGATGAGTTGGACGTCACGCAGATGGCGACCAAGAAAACCGACGGCGACACGCCCGGCGTGGTGCTGGCGGAAACCGTGCATTACATCAATCTCGAGCCCGGCGATCATTATGTCTACGTCTACCTTCATCCCAGCTACGTGAAGCGCTACGAAATCGACGAGTTCGATCTCGACAGCGCGGCGGTGATCAGTGTGGGCGGCAAGGAAATGGCGCGGCGGGAGTCGGCGAAACACGCGGAGGCGGGCTGGTCGGCGCGCGCCGACGACGGAATGGAAAAGGGCTATTTGCTGAACCACGCGGAGACCCCGTTCTGGTTCATTAACTACGATTTCAAAGAGATTATACGCCGTTAAACCGCCGTTTGGGATTCCGAAAGCCGCGCTCCTCGAGGGGCGCGGCTTTTTCGTGACCGCGTTTAAAAGAAGTTGTTTCGTTGATTTTCGGCTCAAAAGGGGTATCTTCGCGCCTCGTTTTTCATAAATCCGCTTTGCGGGAAACACTTAAAGAATTTGGAGCCACGGCTCCGCGGAGGCTCCGAATGGCCCAGGAAATTAGAAATATCGCGATCATCGCGCACGTCGACCACGGCAAAACCACGTTGGTGGACGAAATCATCAAGCAGGCCGATCTGTTTCGCGACAACGAGGACATGCAGGAGTGTTTGCTCGACAGCAACGACCTCGAGCGCGAGCGCGGCATCACCATCCTTTCGAAGAACATCAGCGTCAACTACAAGGGCGTCAAGGTCAACGTGATCGACACCCCCGGCCATAGTGATTTCGGCGGGCAGGTGGAGCGCGTGCTCAACCTCGCCGACGGCGTGCTGTTGCTGGTCGACGCGGCCGAAGGGCCGATGCCCCAGACCCGCTTCGTGCTGGACAAGGCGTTGGAACTGAACCTCAAAGCGGTCGTGCTCATCAACAAGATCGACAAGCCGGACGCCCGCCCGGACGTGATTCACGACCTCGTGTTCGATCTCTTCGCGGAGCTGGAAGCCAACGACGATCAACTGGACTTCCCGATGCTCTACTGCTCCGGTAAAAACGGTTGGGCGGATACCGTGCTGGACGGCCCGCGCGATTCGATGCTGCCGCTGATGGACGCGGTGCTCGAACACATTCCCGCGCCGAAAGTGAACGACGGCCCGGTTCAGATGCAGGTCACCTCCATCGACTACAGCGACTATGTCGGTCGTATCGGCGTCGGCCGCGTCTATCGCGGAACGCTCAACACCAAACAACCGCTCATGCACATTCGCCGCGACGGCAAACAGGCTCAAACCAAAATCAAGCAGCTCTTCACCTTCGAAGGCCTCGGCCGCAACGAGGTCGATGAAGTGCCCTGCGGCGACCTGTGCGCGATCGTCGGCATTCCCGACATCGACATCGGCGACTGCATCACCGCGTTCGACACGCCGGAAGCGCTCCCGCCGATCCACATCGACGAACCGACGCTTTCGATGACCTTCAGCGTGAACGATTCCCCCTTTTACGGCCAGGACGGCCAGTTCGTCACCAGCCGCCATCTGCGCGAGCGCCTGCTCAAAGAGACCGAGCGCGACGTCGCGTTGCGCGTCGAGGAAACCAGCGGCGATTCGTTCCGCGTCAGCGGCCGCGGCGTGCTGCACCTTTCCATTCTCATCGAGACCATGCGCCGCGAAGGGTTCGAAATGTCCGTCGCGCAGCCGCAGGTGATCTTCAAGGAAAAGCACGGCAAGAAGGAAGAGCCCATCGAGATCCTGCACATCGACGTGCCGGACGAGTACGCGGGCAAGGTGATCGAGGTCGCCGGAACCCGCAAGGGCGAGATGGTCGACATGGAGCAGCACGGGCTGCGTAAAACCATCCGTTTCCAGATTCCGACCCGCGGCCTGATTGGCCTGCGCTCCAAAATGCTCACCGCCTCCGCCGGCGAGGCGATCGTCACGCACCGTTTCCTGCACTACGAGCCCTTTAAAGGCGAGATCCAGCAGCGCAACAACGGCGTGCTGATTTCCCAAGGCAAAGGCCCCACCGTCGCGTTC
Source organism: Pontiella desulfatans (assembly GCA_029287275.1). Lineage (GTDB taxonomy): Bacteria > Verrucomicrobiota > Kiritimatiellia > Kiritimatiellales > Pontiellaceae > Pontiella > Pontiella desulfatans_A. The sequence goes on along the minus strand of JARFRL010000146.1, from coordinate 2,155 downwards.
GCGATCGACGGGTTGCAACAGCGCGGCGTCTTTTTCGTTAATCCCGGCGAGGAGTGCTATGAAGGCATGATCGTCGCCGAGCACTGTCTCGACAAGGATCTGGTCGTCAACATGCAGAAGGCCAAGCAGCTCACCAACGTCCGCGCCTCCGGCACCGACCGCGCCATGAAAATCGCGCCGGCCCAGGTCAAAAGTTTGGAAGAGGCGCTCGAATACATCGCCGCCGACGAGCTGGTCGAGATCACCCCCAACAACATCCGCATGCGCAAGAAGATGCTCACCGAGAACGATCGCAAACGCGCCAGCCGCCAGAAAGCCGACTAAAACAAACCGGGCCGCGGCGGCTACCGTTCAGCCGCGGCGGCTGTTTTGTAAACATCGGGATAAGGATTGATTTCCCTTCGGGCTCGATTAAGCTCTTCGCTTGTAAACACACAGAACGGGGCCGCGGTATCGTCGCGGAAACCACGGGGTTTCCGGAAAGCCGAACGAGTCGGGACAGACGCGGGCGCTGGGTGAGGGAAGAGAGAGCCAACAATGGAAAAAAGAATATACGTGGGAAACCTATCCTACAACTCCACCGAGGAAGATCTGGAAGCGATGTTCCAACAAGCCGGCAACGTCGTGTCGTGCCAGCTGATGCTCGATAAATTCACCAGTCGCTCGCGCGGCTTCGCGTTCGTGGAAATGGAGACGGTCGAGGAAGCCAACGCCGCCGTCGAAATGTTCAACGACAAACCGCTCGATGGCCGCGATCTGCGCGTCAACATCGCCAAACCGCGCGAGGAACGCGCTCCCCGCCGCGAAGGAGGCGGGGGTGGAGGGGGCGGCCGCGGCCGCTACTAAAACCAGAATCCCGTTCAATAAAAACGACAAAAGCCCGAGCACGCGCTCGGGCTTTTTTTCGAGGTAGGGACGGCGGCCCTCGGCCGTCCGCGGCGCGCGTTATCCGCAGGTGATGCCTTCCCACAGGATCCAGGGTCCGCCGCAGCCGGCTTCGACGCCTTCTTTGTGGTATTTTCCGCAACCGCCCCATTTATTGATGGGTTCGCCACCGGTTTCATTCATGGGGTCTTCTTCGGAAATGACGCTTTTCGCGACGATCGAATTAAGTAGCCGCGGCACGGGATCGGAGAGTTCGATGTGCCCGCCTTGCGGGCCGAGGAACAGCTTGCCGGTGCGTTCGCCGTCTTTAACTTCCTCGAGATATTCGGTGCCCGCGGTGAGGCCCATGCCTTTCGGGTCCTCCATGCCGCCGTGCGCGTGTTCCGCGATGTAGCCGTCGCCGCAGAGCTCCGCGAGCTGGTCGAGGGTTTTGTCCCCGGCGGTGAAGTAGGTGTTGGTCTGGCGCGGCATCAGCGGGCGCTTCCAGCTCTCGCGCTTGCCGTTCGACTGCCGCGGCGAAGGGCCGTTGATGTCGCCAACGAGCGACGAGATCAGATCGTTCATCGGAGACGACAGTTCGCCTTCATTCAGAATGACCTGCGGGCGGGCGATGAAGCCCTCGTCGTCGAAGAAATGCGTGCCGTTGACGCCGTAGGGCGTTTCGCCCATTTGGAAAACACCCGCGTTGTTGATGATCGACGCGTGCTTGTTGCCCACCAGCACGCCTTTCTTTTTGAGGCCCGGCGCGCAACTGCGGCCGAGGCGGCAGGTGTCGCCCTCTTGCGTGTGCCCGAAGGCCTCGTGCGCGATCACGCCCGTGACGTCGGGGCCGGTGATGATCCGATAGCGCCCCGGCTGGATGCGCTCCGCGTGCTCGACCTTGTTCGCGGTTTCGACCAGCCGCGCGATCAGCGCGTCGTCGATCGCCGCGCCGGCTTCCGCGCCGGTCATGCCGCCGACGATGTCGCGGATGGTTTTACCGGAGGGCGTGACGGCGTAGAGATAGTAGAGGCTGCTGAAGAGCGACTGCGCCATGCGCCGCGTGCGGTCGACGAAGAGGCGGCTCTTCACCTTGCGGCGGATCATGCAGCCGGCGGAGGCCAGCTGGTCGCCGCCCTCGGCCGCGATGGCTTCTTTGATCGCCTTGGCGCGCGCCGCGGTTTCGGCCTTGCTCATGGATTCGGTGATGGAGGGATCATAGGCGTTGCCGAAGTGAACCACCGCGTCGGCGGCGGGCGGGCTTCCGCCCGCGAGAATCGTTTCGCGGATC
>JARFRL010000133.1 GCA_029287275.1 Pontiella desulfatans | reverse complement strand
TCTCCGAGCCGTCCGCCCGCCGGAATAAGGTTCAGCAACGAATGTAGGAAAAACAACGAATCCAGTCCTCCGAAAATTTGTTGCGGCTCCGCGCGCGATCATCTCCGCCGAGGGTGCTTCACACAAAGACGCGGAGACACGGAGATTGATTTTTTGGTAGGGATGGCTCTCCGAGCCGTCCGCCCGCCGGAATAAGGTTCAGCAGCGAATCCAGTCCTCCGGAACATTCGTTGCCACCTACCCTCCCGCCGCGGCAGGTTGGGTTGCTCCGCGACTTGGCGGCTCCGCGCGCGATCATCCCCGCCGAGGTTGTTTCGCGCGAAGGCGCGGCGCTATGGCCAAACCCCGCGCTTCAAGTAGACCTCTTCAAGGTGCTTGAGCGATTCAATATACGCGGCCTGCCGCATGCTCACCCCCCGCGTCGCGGAAACGGTTTTCACCTGATGGTAGGCCGAAATGATTTTCTCGCGCAGCTTCGCGTCCACCGTTTCGGCGTTCCAATACTCGCTGTTGCGATTCTGAACCCACTCGAAATAGGAAACGATCACCCCGCCCGCGTTGGCGAGAATGTCGGGGATGATGTGAACGCCGTTTTCAGTCAGAATCTCTTCCGCCTCGGTCGTGACGGGTCCGTTGGCCCCTTCGACGATCAGCTTGGCGCGAATCAGCCCCGCGTTGTCTTCCGTGACGGTGTTCTCCAGCGCGGCCAACACCATGAAATCCGTTTCAAGCCCCCAAAACCGGTCCGCGTCGTCCACTTCACGCGTCGGTTGGAACCCCTTGACGCCCCGATGGGCCGCGACGTGGCTCGCCAGTTCGGTGGCGGAAACCCCATCGGGATTGATCAACGTCGCCGTATGATCGTTCACCGCGACCAGACGGGCGCCCAACGCCTCGATCTTGAGCGCGGCGTGCGAGCCCACGTTCCCGAAGCCCTGAATCGAAAATCGGGCACCTTCCAACGAAACGCCCTGGCCCCCGGCCCATTCCTCCAGACAATACACCGCCCCAAAGCCGGTCGCGCTGGCCCGGCCAACACTGCCGCCGCACGCCACCGACTTGCCCGTCACCACCGCCTTATCCTCGATCTTCCGGCCATATAGGTTGTGATACGTATCCATTATCCAATCCATATATTGCGCGTTGGTGCCCATGTCCGGAGCCGGAATGTCGTAACTCGGCCCGATGTTGTCGCCCAGCGCGATGGTAAAGCGACGCGTGATGCGTTGGTTCTCCTCCGGCGAGTGGTCGTTCGGGTTGTATTTAATCCCCCCCTTCGCGCCGCCAAGCGGCAACTTGACCAACGCGCACTTCAGCGTCATCAGCATCGCCAACCCCTTCACCTCGTCCAGGCTGACCTCCGGCGCGAAACGCATGCCGCCTTTGTACGGCCCCAGCAAATTGTTGTGCTGAATGCGGTATCCCTTGAAAAGCATGTAGTTCCCATCATCCATCTTCACGGGAAAATGAATCATCAGCTCGGCCTTGGGCTGACTCATGATGGCATGCACCTTCGAATCAAGATCAATAAAAGAAGCGATCCGCTCGAACCGATCGCAGACGCCCTGATAAAGCTTCTTGGACGACGCGGCTTCCATCTCATTCTGCTCATTACTCATCGATCGGCTCTCCTGTTGGCACGTATGAGACCATTACCACAAACCACGCCCATAAACAGGTTTTACCGCGGACACTTTCACGGACGCGGCTCGACGCCCTCCTTGCGGTCCCGCGTCATGGACGCTTGACCAACCATCCTGGATTCACCGCGAAGGAGCGCGAGGAAAAGGACGAGTCGCAACGAATGTAGGAAAAACAACGAATCGTTAACACAGGACCATTCCATCCAGACGGGAAGACCTATTCGTTGTTTTTCCTACATTCGCTGCCAATAAACATTCCGCGCGGACGGGAAATCCTAACTAACCGCGAAAGAACGCATGGAACGCAAGAAAGGCAGAAGGACAGAACAATTGAATGACGGAAGAATTCCATGCGAGCGGATGGTCTTTTGATGCCCGCCCTTTAATGAAAGATAGAGCCGCTTCGATGAAGCGGCCGCGGCGGGTTCGCTTGTATACGTCCGTCAGTAAAGCGGTGAGTTTTATGATCAAGCGGAGGGCGCGTGGGCAGAGAAGAATCCGGATATTTCAAGGTTTTCAACCTGACTTTTTTTGGAAACAAGGAGGGATTCTCAGATCTCAGGCTGACCCTTTTTTCCTCAGGCATAATTAAATATCAGAATATCGGACTGACCCTTTTTTTCGGGATTCGTGCTGGCGCGGCGACTGATCAAGTTGGGCTATGAATGCTACGTGGTGGCCCCCTCGAAGATCCCGTCGCGCTCGGGCGACCGCGTGAAGACGGATCGGCGCGACGCGCGTAAACTCGCGCGGTTTCTTCGCGCGGGGGAGCTGGAGGGGATTCATATTCCATCGGTCGCGGACGAGGTGATTCGCGATGTGTGCCGCGCGCGGACCGACGCGGTGAGCGAGCTCAAGACCGCGAAGCAGCAGCTGATGGGTTTTTTGCT
>JARFRL010000122.1 GCA_029287275.1 Pontiella desulfatans | reverse complement strand
TCGTCTTCATAGCGCGCCTTGAACGCGTCGATGGTTTTCCGGAACAGCGCCCCGTCGGAAAGCAACGGCGTGATGTCTTTGAAAACAATCCCGGGTTCGGGAAAATCCTCCACGTCGCGGATGGCCTCGCTAATTTCTCGCATCATCAAAAAATCTCCGGTTGGACCTGACGCATTAGCATCATTTCCGGGATTTGAAAAGCCCGCTCGGCGGGGAACCGGTTTTGGGGTCGCGTAAAAAAAACGGACCGCTCGTAGGGATTAGTATGTTGAAGAAAAGGATGTTCAAGCCGCCGGAATCTGCCATAGATTCCTCCTGTAGCTCAAGGATATGGAAGTTGATGGGTGAGAAACCGGGCGTTTTTCGCGATCGATGATAACCATTTGCAGGGAGGAATTAGCATGGCGAGAAAAAGCGTTTCACCGATCACGACCTGGATCTTTTGGAGCGTCCTGGTGCTCGGAGTCTTTCTGACGGTTACAAGGGATTATTTCGTGGCCGGCTTCTCGGCCGACAGCAGTAAAATCTCTTGGCTGATTATGGGCTTCTTCGTTTATGGCTTCCTCGCTTCGCTCGCCGTGGCCTATCATCTGCAGTCCGAATTCAAATCGTTGTTGATCATGGAAACGGAATGCCGCGTGGTCGATCCCAACTCGTCCGACGCGGCGTCGCTGTTCGACGCCGCGCTCCAGCGCGCCGGCCGCGGCGAACGCGTGGATATGCGGAACCTGGTCGCGTCCTACGGCGCCAAGCTCAAGGGCCGCGTCGACAACGTGAGCGTGATTTCCGGCATGCTCATCACCATCGGGCTGTTGGGCACCGTGATGGGCTTGATCGTCACCGTGTCCGGCCTCGACGAGGTGTTGCAGTCCAGCAGCTCCGATTTCGCCTCGATGAAAGCGGGCATGACCAAAACCGTTTCCGGCATGGGAACGGCGTTCTACACCACCTTCTTCGGCGCGCTGCTGGGAGGGGTGGTGCTCAAAGTCCTCGGCGCGGAGATGAAGAAATCGTCGACCTGCCTCGTGGCCGACGCGTTGCGCTTCGCGGAGCTGTTCATCGCCCCGCAATTCCATAAACACGCCTCCGAAGCGCTGGTCGAGCTTGAAGGCGGCGTCGAGGTGGTCAGCACCCAACTCAAGGCGTTGAGTGGAAGTTTCAGCGGGGTGATCGAGACGATCGACTCCAAGCAAAGCGCGCTCGCGGAAGGCCTCGGCGGTCTGCTCGCGACGGTCGAGAACACCAACGCGGCGGCCAACGAGCGGACGCAGGCGCTGATCGGCGCGATCGCGACGGCCATGGAAGACTCCTCCCGTCAGGCGGATGAGCGGCTTGGCGTGATGTCCGCGGCGATCAACGACTCGCGCGACGAGACCAAGGAAGTGACCCGCGCGATGATCGAGTCGATCAACTCCTCGACCGAGAATACCGCCCGCTTGGCCGACGAGCGGCTAAATTCCATCACCCAGACGATCACCAGCGCGGCGGAACAATCGGAACAAACCTCGACCGAGCGCGTCGAGGCGCTGGCCCAGGCCGTCGCGAAAACGCTGGAGGAGTCGCACCGCGTCGCCGACGAGCGGTTGAAGCTGTTGATCGAAGCGGTGGAGGTCGCCACGTCGAAGACGCACGACAAAGCCGACGCGCATCTGGCCGACTTCGTGAAAAACGTCGAGGCGTCCATCAAGACCTCGAGCAAGAAGGCCGAGGAAAGTCTGGGCGCCAAGGCCTCCGACCTCGCGGTCAAGCTGAGCGAGGCGGCGGGAATGCTTTCGGGACTGGTAAGCTCCACCACCACCGCGGTGGAGCAGGCGAACGGGGAATAGGGCGTGGACGACTTTCTGAACGATGAAGAGCAAAGCAGCTCGATTTTCGAATCCTTTTCGGACGTCGCGCTGTGCACGCTCGCGGTCGCGTTGTTGCTGGTCTCCCTGCTCGCGGTCAGCATCTCGCAAAATCTCAACGTGGAGATCAATCGCAGCAAGTTCAGCGGCGGCGTGATGCGGCCGTCGTTTCATCTGGAATGCACGGTGCCGGATTTCGGCGAGACCAGCTCGGCGCGGTTCGCGGCCGAGCGCGTGCTGTTCGCGGGAGAGCCCTTCGTGGCGGTTCACCTGTTTAGTCCTTCGCTCGCGATGATCGCCACGGACGTTCGCGGGGGCGGCACCGTGGCGCTGGGGGAGGATGAAACCTTCGCGCGGCAGCACGATCTCTCGCTTTACCACTTCATGCGGCTCGCTTCCGGAATTGATCCGGGCTCTTTCGAGGCCGAGGGGCGTCCGACCGCGTTGCTCTTGCCGGCGATTCTCGATAAGCAAATGGTGTACGAACCCGCCGCGAAAAACGGCTATCGAGCCAGCGCGGACCGCGCGCTGACGAAAAGCCTGCTCTCGGCGCTTTGGCCGATTTACGAAAATCCGATCTATCCCTCCCGGCGGCCGAACGAATACAGCCAAGCCAGAACGCGGGTGTATGTTGAAACCCAAACGTTCGTGAACGGAGGGGGCGAAGAGGAGCACCACGTCGTGATCGGCCACAAGGGCTACAAGCTTCCGGAGTCGCTGGAGGATGGCTCGTTGGCGTGGATGGGTGGTTTTTCATCCGGCTTGACGGAAATCGTTTTTCTCGGCGAAACCTGGTCCGACGCCGAAAACAAGACCAACCGACGTATTGAGTTCTTCGACCGCGAGGGGTTCGGCGCGGCGGCGGCGGCGTATCGGGCCTACGCGTTTCCCGACGCCATGAGCCCGACCGTTCGGAACCTCGGCGACAAGCTCATGGCCGCGGGCTTTCCCCGCGCGACGGCCGAGCGACGGGCGCGCGAGGCGGTCGCCCAGATCTCGCTTTCCGGCGCGCTGATCAACGGAGGGCTCGGGGCGGCGGAGAGCCGGGCGTTCGTTCCACCATTATTGGCGCATCCGGAGGCGTGGGCCGCGTACATCGCGTTTCACGAGAAACAGCAACCCGACCCGCCCAAATGGTTTTACGGTGAGTTTTTGGACAAGCTTGGTTTCGATCGAATGGCGATCGAAGGCCTGGCCCGATAGATCAACCCTTGGAGAATCGCATGCGTGGATGTTTTCATAATCGACTCGTTCTTGGAGTCGCCGGCGCGGCGCTGCTGGTCCTGAGCGGCTGCTCGACCTTCCGGATCACGTCGATGCCCGCCGCGGATATTTACGAGGCCGGCGAAAAAATCGGGCGGACGCCCTACTCGTTCAATCTGGTGTCGGGCAAACAGACGTTCGTGTTGAAACGCCATGGCTACGTCGAGGAAGAGGTGGTTGTTACCGCGTTGGACTCGAAACGAACGCACGTCGACCTCCAATGGGTGGGCCGCACGAGGATCGATTCGCAACCGCCCGGAGCGGAGGTGCGCCGGCTCGAGGACGCCGAGTTGATCGGCACGACGCCGTGCTCCATGCATCTGGCTCGGCCGGAACGCGTGATTCTAAGGCTGAAAGGGTACGAGAGCGTGGAATATGACCTCACGCCCAATGAAAGCTATGTGGTGGAGCTGAAGCCCAAGGCGGGATTCAAGTCGGCGTTCTATAAAGACATCATGTTCACCTCCGAACAGGGCTCGGTCGAGATTTACGACCGCGTCGCGGGGGAACGCGTGGGCGTGACGCCCGTAAAGCTTAATCTAGAGGCCGGCGTCGCGCTGGAGTATCGAATGAGCGGCCACAAGCCGAAGCAGGTGTTGATCAGCCGAACCGCGCCGCCGCGCGTGGTGATCGAGCTGGAGCCGTACGCCTCGGTCACGCTAATCGGACCCGAGGGCGCGGAAGTGTACCGCGCCGGGGGCGTCGAGAAACTCGGCGAGCTTCCTCATGCCGTTTCGCTCGACGGCGTGGCGCTTTTCGAGATCAAGAAGGAGGGCTTCCGCGACCTTTCCCTCGCGGTCGCTCCGGATTCTCCGAAGCGGTTGCGGGTCGAGCTGGAGGAGATTCCCTACAAGACGATCGTTTCGGAGCCGCTCGGCGCGGCGGTGTATCGTCTGGGCGGCATCGAGAAGCTGGGGGAAACTCCGTATGAAACCGTGGTGGACGGCGAGCGGATTTTCGAGATCAAAAAGAAGGGGTTCGTTCCGCTAACGCTGGGTCTTGGTCCGGATTCTCCCAAAAGCACGAAGGTCCCGTTGGCTCCGGCTCCGAGCGACGATCCCGACGCCGCGGCGATCGGTTCGCTGAACAGCGAGAGCGTCCAGTCGTTCTAAACCAGATTATACCAATCTCAAAAAATTTAGGCATGAATGGGACCACACCACAAAATTCACATAGATCACAAAAGAACAGCAACTACCCTATTTTGTGATTCCTGAGTATCTTGTGGTTTCCATTAATGTTTAGTCTGAGAAGTTTTAGCAACTGGTATTAGATGGAGCGCCAACTTTTCGCGGACTCGTTGAACGTCGCGACGGGCCGCGTGATCCGGATGAGGTAATGCGTCGTGCGCTTGTCGGCGCCTTCGCCGGAGGTGATGCCGCCGAGCACCACCCACGATCCCAGCGCCTGAGTGAGTTCCGTGTTCACTTGGCGTTTTTCGAAAAAGGGCTTCCGCGCGGTGAGGCCCTCTCGCAGTTCGACGACTTCGTGGCCCTTGATTTCCTGATGAGTGAAGTGGAGCGAGAAGGTGGCCGTCTCGTTCCTATAGGCCGTGATGGTGACGTCGATCTTCACGCCCAAGTCGCGACTTTCCTCCACGGCAACGACCTCGCCGTTCACCAAATTATAATCGATTGGCGTTTTCACGCTGAGCGTCCGATCGTGCGTCGCGAGGACGCCGAGCTTGGCGTAGACGGTCGGGTAGGGCGTGATCTCGTTGTTCGCGGCCGTGAACAACCGCTCAATCGATTCGTTGTTCCGTTCGAACGAGTTCGGATCGAACGCGCCCGGGCTCACGATTTTGAAAAGCTGCACCGCGAACTTGTTTCCGTCTGGTTTGGGCAAGTCGGGCACGGCGGCTCCCGCGGAGATCGAGATGATGAAGGACGTCGCGGCTATTATGGATGGTTTAAACATGATGTGTCGTTTTTTTAAAAATTCCGTCTTAAAGTTCAAGTAAGCTTGATCATGATAAATCGGCTCCGTTGGAAAACAAGCTTATTGGAAAGGGGCATACCCGTGTTTCACGCAAACAGAGAGGACCAATTCCCCGTAAAAAGCGGGATTCTCATAAATTTATCCAACCAAAACGCGTGAAAAGTGTTGCCGATTCGGACGCGCGGGTTTATATAGCTGTTTGTGAGGAAGAGGGTTATGAGATGGTTTTCCATAGAAGAGGAAGTCATCGTCCGCCCAATCGACGGGATGCAGTTGTCAGAGGGCCATATCCGTCAGGATGAGTCGAAGCACTTCAAGGGCGACCTCCCCGGCATCGAGCCGGAGGCGGGGGATACCGTTGACGAAGTGCTGGAGCGTCTGGAACGCAAAGCGAAGGCCTATTATGGCGAGGACGTGATCGTGGAGCTGGCCCCGCGCTTAGGCGCCTGAACTCATTTCCGTCGATGAGGACCGACTTTCGAAACCGCGGTGTTCGGGGCGCCGATGGAGGTCCACGCCCTTAAATCGCTTACTTTCCCGTTTCTTCCGCGCCGCGGAACATGCTATTGATTGCCCATCATGGATAAGGAACGCGGTTTATGACCCTCGAAGAGTTTGGCTACGATGATTGGTTCGCGCGTCAGATTGATCCGGAAACGGAAGCCGATCTGACGGCGGCGCGCGTCACGGCCATCCACAAAGGCGAGTGCGAGGTGTCCGACGGCGAAGAAACCCGCTCCGCGAAAATGACCGGTCGAATGCGCCATCAGGCGAAATCCAAACTCGACTATCCCACCGTTGGGGACTGGGTGCTGGTGAAGGGCTTCGACGCCGAGGATTTCGGGCGCGTCGTCCGCGTGTTGGATCGGCGCTCCGAGCTCAAGCGCAAATCCGCGGGACGGACGTCGCGGCATCAGCTCATCGCCGCGAACATCGATGTCGCGTTCATCATGCAGACGCTGGGTCCGGGCTATAATCTCAAGCGGCTCGAGCGTTATCTCGTCATGGTCAACGAAAGCGCGATCGAGCCGGTGGTCCTGCTGAGCAAGTCCGATCTGCTCAAGCCCGAAGAGCTCGCCGTCAAAACCGCGGAGGTCGAGGAACGCCTGCCCGGCGTCCGCGTGTTTCCCTTCAGCAACGTCGATCAAGAAGGGATTGAGCGGGTGACGGCCTTGTTCGAACCGGAGAAGACCTATTGCGTGATCGGAACGTCCGGCGTCGGCAAGACCTCGTTGCTGAACAATCTGTTGGGCGAGGAGGATCTGCTTTTCACGCTGCCCGTGCGCGAGTCGGATGGCAAAGGCGTGCACTCCACCACCTGGCGCGAGCTGATCACGCTGGAAAACGGCGCGCATGTGGTCGACACCCCCGGCATGCGCGAGCTGGGCAATCTGGACGTGGACGAAGGCATCGGCGAAACGTTCGACGACATCGTCGAGTTTTCCGCTCGGTGCAAGTTCAACGACTGTTCGCACGTCAACACCAAAGGATGCGCCGTGGCCGCGGCGGTGGAAGACGGCGAACTCTCGGAAGCGCGCTATAAAAACTACCTTCGGTTGATGCGGGAGGCCGCGCTCAACGAGCAGTCCGCGCTCGAGAAGCGCGACCAAGACCGCAAGCTGAGCCGGTTCTATCGGTCCACGCAAAGTCAAAGCCGCAAGATGAAAGGCGATGGATGATGGAATATGTTTTCGAGACCGAGATGATGACGCGCGACTACGAGTGCGACTTGCAAGGCATCGTCAACAACGCCGTTTATCAGAACTATTTGGAGCACGCGCGGCACGAGTTTCTGCACGACGTCGGGCTCGATTTCGCGGAGCTTTGCGCCGAGGGAATCGACGCGGTCGTCACTCGGATCGAGATCGACTACAAGTTTCCGTTGCGCCCGCGCGACGTGTTCGTCGTCAAAGTCGGCATGAGCAAGCAGGGCAGGCTTCGCTTCGTTTTCGATCAGGCGATCGTTAGAAAATCCGACCAGAAGCTGATCATCGAAGCGCGGGTGACGGGCGTTTTAACCCGCGCCGGCCGCCCCGTCGCGCCGGACGTTTTCACCGAGGTCTTCGCCGCCAAAGGGTGGACGTTCTGACCTGATTTCAGGCCGATCCCAAGGAGCGGGAACCTGCTAAGCCAGAACGGGGCCAAATCGCTTAAATTCCGTATGAAGCGCCTATTTAGACTCGTTACTGAGTTGACTTGAACCGCCTCTCTAGGCAAATTACCCCGCTATTTTATCTGAGCGACACGAGGTTTTAATATGAGCAAAAACACCACCACTTATAAGGATAACGAGCCGAACATGTTCGGACAGCCGGAAGGCCAAGGCCTGTATCGGTCCGAGTTCGAGCATAGCAGCTGCGGAATTGGTTTCGTCGCCAATCTGAAGGGCCGCAAAAAGCACAGCGTCATCACCGACGCGCTGGGCATGCTCGCCTGCATGGAACACCGCGGCGGCACCGGTTTCGACGTCAAGTCCGGCGACGGCGCCGGCATCCTGTTGCAGATCCCGCACGAACTCTTCATGGAAGAATGCTTTAAAATCGGCATCAAACTGCCGAAATCCGGCGAATACGGCGTTGGCATGACCTTCTTCCCGAAGGACGAAATCAAGCAGGCCGAGTGCAAAGACATCGTCGAGCGCAACCTCGCGAAATTCAAGCTGCCCTTGCTGGGCTACCGCGTCGTGCCGGTCGACAATTCCGATCTGGGCCGCGACTCCATGGAAACCGAGCCTAGCGTCCAGCAGATTTTCATCGGCAAGCCGGAAGACATGACCGTTTCCGAATTCGACCGCAAACTCTTCGTTTTCCGCAAATACACCGAGCGCGTCGCGAACGAAACCGTCGCGGGCATCGGTCCGGACGGCCTGAACATCATTTCCTGCTCCTACAAGACCATCAACTACAAGGGGCAGCTCGTCACCGAACAGGTGCCGCGCTACTTCCTCGATCTTCAGAACGAAACCGCGGTCTCCGCGATCGCGCTGGTGCACTCGCGCTTCTCGACCAACACCTTCCCTTCCTGGAAGCTGGCGCAGCCCTTCCGCTACATCGCCCACAACGGCGAGATCAACACCAACAAGGGCAACATCAATTGGATGCGCGCGCGCGAGGTGCTGTTGGAATGCACCGCCTTCTCCAAAGAAGAACTCGAGATGATCTTCCCGATCTGCGATCTCGCCGCGTCCGACTCCGCCAACCTCGACATGGCGATTGAAATGCTCGTGCTCAGCGGACGCTCGCTGCCGCACGTGCTGATGATGCTCATTCCCGAAGCGTGGCAGAACGATCCCGACATGGATCCAACCAAACGCGCCTTCTACGAATTTTATTCCGCGATGATGGAGCCGTGGGACGGCCCCGCGTCCGTCTGTTTCACCGACGGCGTGCTCGTCGGCGCGACCCTCGACCGCAACGGCTTGCGCCCGTCGCGCTACTGCGTCACCGACGACGACACGCTGATCATGGCGTCCGAGACCGGCGTCATCAACGTCGACCACTCCAAAGTCAAGGTCCGCGGTCGTTTGCAACCCGGCAAGATGTTCGTGGCCGATCTCAATCAAGGCCGCATCATCTCCGACGAGGAGTTGAAAGCCGATCTCTGCTCGCGCCAGCCCTACCAGGCCTGGCTCGACCAAAGCATGGTGCACCTCAAGGATCTTCCGCCCGCGGAGGATTACGCGCTTAAACAACCGAACGCGAAGACGCTCTTCAAGCGCCAACAGACCTTCGGTTTCTCCTACGAGGACATCACCGAAATTCTCTCGCCGATGGCCACCGGCGGCAAGGAACCGCTCGGCTCCATGGGCGCCGACAACCCGCTCGCCGTTCTGTCCGACCGTCCGACGCAGCTTTCGCACTACTTCAAGCAGCTCTTCGCGCAGGTCACCAACCCGCCGATCGATCCGATTCGCGAGCGCGTCGTCATGGACCTCCGCACCTACGTCGGCGGCTTCAAGAACGTCCTCACCGAGTCGCCCGAGCACTGCCGCCGCATCGCGGTGGATCAGCCTGTGCTGACCAACGAGGACTTGTCGCGCCTGTTGTGTCTGGATCTCAACCACTTCCAGGCCAAGCGCCTCGAGATCGTCTATCCCGCCACCGGCGAGCCCGGCGTGCTCGAGCGCACGCTCGACCGCGTCTGCCGCTACGCCGAGGACGCCATCGACGAAGGGCACTCGATCATCATTCTGTCGGACTTCCACACCAACTCCGACCACGCGCCGATCCCGTCCGTGCTGGCGGCCGCCGCGGTGCACCACTACCTCATCCGCGCCGGCAAGCGCGGCAAGGCCGACATCGTCATGGAAGTCGGCGACGTCCGCGAGGTGCACCACTTCGCGACCGTGCTCGGCTACGGCGCCTCCGCCATCAACCCCTACATGGCGCTCGACACCATTCGCCAGATGGAAAAGGACGATCTGCTCAACGGAATCAGCTCCGAGAAGGCGATCCAGAACTACATCAAAGCGGTCAACAGCGGCCTGCTGAAAATCTTTTCCAAGATGGGCATCTCGACGCTCGCCTCCTACCAGGGCGCGCAGATCTTCGAGATCGTCGGCATCAACTCCGAGGTCGTGCGCAAATACTTCACCGGAACCGTCAGCCGCATCCAAGGCCTCGGGCTCGACGACATCGCGAAGGAAACGCTGATGAAGCTCCGCAAGGGCTTCCCGACCCGCGGCGGCGCGCAGAAAGTGCTCGATCCGGGCGGCGAATATCATTGGCGCAAGGACGGAGAACGCCACTTGTTCAGCCCGACCGTCATCAACCTGCTGCAGGAATGCACCCGCGACAACAATTACGCCAAATACAAGGAATACTGCGCCAACGTCGACGAGCAAAACAAGGCGGCCTTCACCCTGCGCGGCCTGATGGAATTCAGTCCCGACCGCGCGCCGATCGCGTTGGACGAGGTGGAGCCCGCGGAAAACATCCTGAAGCGTTTCGCGACCGGCGCCATGTCGTTCGGCTCCATTTCCTGGGAAGCCCACACCACGCTCGCGATCGCGATGAACCGCATCGGCTCGCGCTCCAACTCGGGCGAGGGCGGCGAGGATCCCAAGCGCTACGAAAAACTGCCCAACGGCGACGACATGTGCTCCGCGACCAAACAGATCGCGTCCGGCCGGTTCGGCGTGAACAGCTACTATCTTTCCAAAGCCAGCGAGCTCCAGATCAAAATGGCGCAGGGCGCGAAGCCGGGCGAAGGCGGACACCTTCCAGGCCACAAGGTCAACGGATGGATCGGCCGCGTCCGCAACTCCACGCCGGGCGTGGGACTCATCTCCCCGCCGCCGCACCACGACATTTACTCGATCGAGGATTTGGCGCAGCTGATTTACGACCTGAAGAACTCCAACCGCGACGCCCGCGTCAACGTGAAGCTCGTTTCCGAGACCGGCGTCGGCACGATCGCGGCCGGCGTCTGCAAGGCGAAAGCCGACGCGGTGCTGATCGCCGGCTACGACGGCGGAACGGGCGCTTCGCCGCTCAGCTCCATCAAGCACGCCGGACTACCGTGGGAACTCGGACTTTCCGAAACCCATCAGACGCTCGTTCGCAACCGCTTGCGCAACCGCATCGTGGTGCAGGCCGACGGGCAGATGAAAACCTCGCGCGACCTCGCCGTCGCGACGCTGCTCGGCGCCGAGGAATGGGGCGTCGCCAGCGCGGCGCTGGTGGTCGAAGGCTGCATCATGATGCGCAAGTGCCACTCCAACACCTGCCCGGTCGGCATCGCCACCCAACGCGGCGAACTGCGCCAGAAGTTCACTGGAAACCCGGACCACGTCGTCAACTTCTTCGAGTTCCTCGTTGATGGACTCCGCGAGATCATGGCGGAGCTCGGCTTCAAGACCATCGACGAGATGGTCGGTCAGTCGCAGTGCCTCAAATTCCGCGACGACGTCGACCACTGGAAGTACAAGAACCTCGACCTCTCGCCGATCCTTCACAAAGAAACCATCGGCGCGGAAGAGGGTGGAACCTTCCACTCCAAAAATCAAAACCACATGCTCGAGAGCGTGCTCGATTGGAAGCTGATCGACGCCGCGAAAAACGCGCTGGAGAACGCGGAGAAGGTCGAGGCCGAGTTCGACGTGGTCAACACCGACCGCGCCGTCGGCACCATCCTCTCGCACGAGCTGACCAAGGTCTACAAGGACAAGGGATTGCCCGACGGCACCGTCCACTTCAAATTCACCGGGTCGATTGGCCAGTCCATGGGCGCGTTCATGTGCAAGGGCGTCGAGCTCGAGCTCGAAGGCGACGCCAACGACTACGTCGGCAAAGGCCTCTCCGGCGGTCACCTGACCATCTATCCGAGCAAGACCGCGCGCTTCGTCGCCGAGGACAACATCCTCGTCGGCAACGTCTGTTTCTACGGCGCGACCAACGGCAAGGCCTACATCCGCGGCGTGGCGGGCGAGCGCTTCTGCGTGCGCAACTCCGGCGCGGAAGTCGTCGTCGAGGGCATCGGCGATCATGGGTGCGAATACATGACCGGCGGCAAGGCGGTCGTCCTCGGCAAGACCGGCCGCAACTTCGGCGCGGGCATGTCCGGCGGCATCGCCTACGTCTACGACGCGGAAGGCGACTTCGCCGAGAAGTGCAACATGGAAATGATCGAGCTCGAGAAGGTTCACGCGGTGAAAGAGATCGAGGAGCTCAAGTCCATGATCGAAACGCATCAGCTCAAGACCGGTTCGACCGTCGCCGCGGGCATGCTCGAAAACTGGGACGACGCGCTCGCCAAGTTCGTGAAGGTTATTCCGACCGACTACAAGCACATGCTCACCTACATCGAGCGCGCGCGTGAGACCGGCGAATATGAAACGGAAGAAGAAATTATCGACGCGGCGTTCGACATGCACATCGCGGCCGTCAACGGCTAACCGGTAATTCAAGGAGATTTAGGCATGGGAAAACCAACTGGATTTTTGGAATACGTGAGACAAACCAACCCGATGCGCCCCGAAGAGGAGCGCGTCAAGGATTGGGACGAGGTCTACGTTCTGCGCGACGAGCAAACCTGCCAGGAGCAGGGCGCGCGCTGCATGGATTGCGGCGTTCCGTTCTGCCACCGCGGCGAGATGATGCAAGGCGGCGCGAGCGGATGCCCGATCAACAACCTCATTCCCGAGTGGAACGACCTCATCTATCGCAACCGCTGGCGCGAGGCGCTCGATCGCCTGCACCACACCAACAATTTCCCGGAAGTCACCGGCCGCGTGTGCCCGGCGCCGTGCGAAGCCGGTTGCGTGCTGGGCATCAACGAGCCCGCCGTCACCATTCACGACAACGAGCGCACCATCATCGACAAGGGATTTGAAAACGGATGGGTCGTCCCCGAGCCGCCGGAAATCCGCACCGACAAGAAGATCGCGATCGTCGGTTCCGGTCCCGCCGGCCTCGCCTGCGCGCAGCAGCTCAACCGCGCCGGACACAACGTGACGCTCTTCGAACGCGCCGATCGAATCGGCGGACTCATGACCTACGGCATTCCGAACATGAAACTCGACAAAGGCGTCATGCAGCGCCGCGTCGACATCATCGAACAGGAAGGCGTCGTCTACAAAACCAACACCGAAGTTGGAAAAGACATCTCGGCCAAACAGCTGAAAAACGATTTCGACGCCGTCGTGCTCGCCAACGGCGCCACCAAGCCGCGCGACCTTCCCGTGGAAGGCCGCGACCTGAAGGGCGTCCACTTCGCGATGGAATATCTCCACGCCAATACTAAAAGCCTACTCGACAGCAATCTCGAAGACGGCCTCTACATCTCCGCTCAGGGGAAGAAAGTAATCGTTATCGGCGGCGGTGACACCGGCACCGACTGCGTCGGCACCTCGCTCCGTCATGGCTGCGAGAAAGTCACCCAGCTCGAGATCATGCCGAAGCCGGAAGCCGACCGCAACCGCGTCTCCAACCCCTGGCCGCAGTGGCCCGCGAACCTCAAGACCGACTACGGTCAGCAGGAGGCCATCAAGCTGCAGGGCAAAGATCCGCGCAACTTCTCCGTCATGACCACCAAGTTCGAGGGCGACGCCGAGGGGAACCTCGTCGCGATCCACACCATCGAAGTCGAGTGGGTCGACAACGGAAACGGGGGCAAGATGCCCAAGGGCGTCGAAGGCACCGAACAGCGGATCGAAGCCGATCTCGTGCTGCTGGCCATGGGCTTCCTCGGACCGGAAGATCCCGTCGCGGAGCAACTCGGCGTCGAACGCGACGCGCGCTCGAACTACAAA